>CAXTOI010000011.1:0-22398 GCA_964245645.1 uncultured Novosphingobium sp.
GCCTACCCGTTCGCCCAGCGTGCCCGCGATCAGCGGTGACAGCAGCGAGCCGACGCTCGCCGCCAGCAGGAACACCGCAAAGGCCCGCGTGCGGCGATCGTCGGTATGGCTATAGAGATCGCCCACCTGCGACGAAAGATTGCCGATCACGCAGCCGCCGCCCACGATCAGCAGCCCCAGCGCGACCAGGAACAGCGGCGTCACCGCCATCGCCAAGTGCCCGGCCGACATCAGCAAGGCGCCGATGCAGATCGTCTTGGTCTTGCCCAGCAGCCGGTCGGCGATCCACGCACCCATCAACGGCGTTACATAAATGAAGCCCGCGTAAAGCCCGTAGGTCTGCGAGGCGAAGCCGATGTTGGTCATCGGGCCGAAGCCCGATTCCAGCAGCCGGCGGAAGCCGGCCAGGCCCCATACGCGCGCCGCGTCGCCGCTCTTGAGCAGATCCTGCGTCATGTAGAGCATCAGCAGCGCCTGCATGCCGTAGAACGAGAAACGCTCCCACAGCTGGGTGCCGCACAACACGCCCAGCCCCTTGGGATGGCCGAGAAAAGCCGTGTCCCCCGCCCGGGGTCTGCCCGCCGCCGTGGCTATGGCCGATTGCGATGGTGGCATGCGGTCCTCACCGGCATAGGATTACGACGGATCGATTTCGATGACGAGCAGCAGCCCGGTCGCCGCGACATGCTGTCCGGGTTCCAGCCGCAGCCCGTCCAGCACGCCAAGTTCGAGCACGGCACCGCCGACGACGATCGCGGTGGCCGCTTCGGCAAGCACGATGGTGGTGGCCGCGCTGGTCGTCGTACCGCGCAGTTCGGCCCGCCGCATCCGCCCGCGCCAGCCATCGCGGCGGACCATCAGATTGACGTCGCGTGCGCCGCCGTCCAGCGATTGGCCATAGACCGGCGTATCGGCGGCGAAGGCAGCGGGAGAACTGGTCGTATCGAGCAGCACGGTTTCGCCCGCGATGCGCAATTCCAGCCGCCCGGCGATGACCGCCAACACCCGGTCGATTCCGGCGAAACAGGAAAATTCGCCCGCCTCGGTGATATCGGCGATGCTGACCCGCCACGCAAAATCGTCCAAGCCGACGCCGGGCGGATGCGCGCAGACCTGCATCGTCACGCCGCCGCCGTTCTTCCAGGGTTGCTCCCGGCGATCCGCCGCCCGCAGCAGGCTACAGCCGCTCATCCTCGACCGTCGCCCAGGATGCCGGGCAAGTCGAGGCCCTGCTCGCGCGCGCAGTCGAGCGCGATGTCGTAGCCCGCATCGGCATGGCGCATCACCCCGGTGGCCGGATCGTTCCACAGCACGCGTTCCAGGCGCCTGGCCGCTTCCGGCGTGCCGTCGGCGACGATCACCATGCCCGCATGCTGCGAATAGCCCATGCCGACGCCGCCGCCATGATGCAGCGATACCCAGGTGGCGCCGCTCGCGGTGTTGAGCAGCGCGTTGAGCAGCGGCCAGTCGGAGACGGCATCGGAGCCATCCTGCATCGCCTCGGTCTCGCGGTTAGGCGAGGCGACCGAACCCGAATCGAGGTGATCGCGCCCGATCACGATCGGCGCCTGCAATTCGCCGCTGGCCACCATCGCGTTGAAGGCCAGGCCGAGGCGGTGACGATCGCCGAGTCCCACCCAGCAGATTCGCGCCGGCAGCCCCTGGAACCGGATCTTCTCGCGCGCCATGTCGAGCCAGCGATGGAGCGGCGCGTTGCCCGGCAGCACTTCCTTCACCTTGGCATCGGTCCTGTAGATGTCCTCGGGATCGCCAGACAGCGCCACCCAGCGGAACGGGCCGATGCCGCGGCAGAACAGCGGCCGGATATACGCCGGGACGAAGCCGGGAAAGGCAAAGGCATCGGCCACGCCTTCGTCCAGTGCCACCTGGCGGATGTTGTTGCCGTAATCGGTGGTGGGCACGCCGGCCGCCTGCATGTCGAGCATCGCCTGGACATGCACCGCCATCGCTGCCTTGGCCGCCCTGGCCACCGCCGCGGGATCGCGTTCACGCCGCTCCACCCATTCGGCGACGCTCCAGCCGAGCGGCAGGTAGCCGTTGACCGGATCATGCGCCGAGGTCTGGTCGGTCAGCAGATCGGGATAGATCCCGCGCTGCACCATCTCGGGCAGGATCTGCGCGGCATTGCCCAGCAGGCCGACCGACACCGGCTTCCCGTCCGCCCTGGCGCTCGCCACGATTGCCAGCGCCTCGTCGATGGTCCGCGCCGAGGTATCGAGGTAGCCGGTGCGCAGGCGCATCTCGATCCGGCTCGGCTGGCATTCGATGGCGATGCACGAGGCGCCGGCCATCACCGCCGCCAGTGGCTGCGCGCCGCCCATGCCGCCCAGGCCCGCGGTCAGCAGCCAGCGCCCGGACAAATCGCCGCCGTAATGCCGGCGGCCCATTTCGACGAAGGTTTCGTAGGTGCCCTGGACGATGCCCTGCGTACCGATGTAGATCCACGAGCCGGCAGTCATCTGGCCGTACATCGCCAGGCCCTTGCGATCGAGCTCGCTGAAATGCTCCCAGTTTGCCCATTTCGGGACGAGGTTGGAATTGGCGATCAGCACGCGCGGCGCATCGGCATGCGTGCGGAACACGCCGACCGGCTTGCCCGACTGGACGAGCAGCGTCTCGTCCGCCTCCAGCGTTTCGAGCGCCGCGACGATGCGGTCATAGCTTTGCCAGTCACGCGCCGCGCGGCCGATCCCGCCATAGACCACCAGCTCCTCCGGCCGCTCGGCCACATCGGGGTGCAGATTGTTCATCAGCATGCGCAAGGGGGCCTCGGTCAGCCAGCTTCTGGCGGTAAGCTGCGTACCGGTGGCGGGCTTGATCACGCGGCTGTTGTCGAGGCGGGAGAGCGGTCGAATAGAGGTCTGGCTGGTCATGCTGCTGCTTTGGCAAAGGCCAGGCAAGCATCGATCACTTGCCGGAGGATGGGGAGGATGGCGGGCGCGGCGCTCAGCGGGCTCGGCCAGTTGGCGGGTGAGGTATGATCGGGCTCGGCCATATAGCCGCGCATCCCCAGCTCCATCTGGATGGCATGGACGCCGCGGGCGGGCTGACCATAATGGCGCGTAGACCAGCCGCCCTTGAAGCGGCCGTTGACGACATGGCCCAAGCTCGAATTGGCGCAGACTTGCGCAACCATGGCTTCCAGCGCCGGGTCACAGCTGTTGCCGCCATGGGTGCCGATATTGAATTGCGGCAATATGCCCGCAAACAGGCGCGGGACGTGGCTGCGGATCGAATGGGCGTCGTATACGACGATGCGGTCATGCCGTGCCCGCAGACGGGCAATTTCGGCGACAAGCGCCGCGTGATACGGTGCGAACCAGCGTTCGCGCCGGCGGGCGATTTCCATCTCATCCGGGCCATCTCCGGTCGAATAGAGCGGCACACCCGCAAAGGTTTCGGCAGGGCATAGGCCGGTGGTGGCCAAACCGGGGTAGAGCGACACGCCCGAAGGGTCGCGATTGCAATCGATCACGCTGCGGCTGATCGCGGTCGTGATCGATGTCGCGCCAAGTTCGCCGGCAAATTCATAAAGCTGCGCGATCCACCAGTCGCTATCGTGGCGGGCCAGCCAGGGCGAGATGAATGCATCGTCGAGCCCGGCCAATTCGGTGCCGCCGTGCGGAAAGGCGATGATCAGCGGCGCCGTGCCGCGCGAGAGGGTGAGCCAGTCCATTCAGCCAGCACCTCCGGCCTCGCCGATGCCGGGCAAGGCGATGCCGACCACGGCAGCCAGCGCGCCGGAGCGGATAAGCGCATTCGCGGCTTCCATGTCGGGATGGAAATAGCGATCCTCGCCCAGATTGGGCACCTGCGCCCGCAGCAGCGCCGATGCGGCTTCAAGAGGCGCAGAGGTCGCCAGCGGGCAGTGGTATTCGATTCCCTGGACCGCTGCCAGATATTCGATGCCCAGCACTGCTTGCGCATTGCGCGCCATGCCGGCCAGGCGGCGCGCGCCATGCGCGGCCATCGACACGTGGTCTTCTTGATTGGCGCTGGTCGGGATCGAATCGACGCTGGCGGGATAGGCGCGCTGCTTGTTCTCGGCGATCAGCGCTGCGGCGGTCACATGCGCGATCATGAAACCCGAGTTGAGCCCCGGATGCGGCGTCAGGAATGCGGGCAACCCCGACAGCGCCGGATCGACCAGCATGGCGATGCGCCGCTCGGCAATCGAGCCGATCTCGCAGATAGCCAGCGCGATCATGTCGGCGGCAAAAGCGACGGGCTCGGCGTGGAAATTGCCGCCGGACAGCGCCTCGTCCACCAGCGCCCCGTCAGCGCTGCCGCCGGCCGCATCGGCAAAGATCAGCGGATTATCCGACACGCCGTTCGCTTCGGTTGCCAGCGTGCTGCCCGCCTGGCGCAGCACGTCCAACGCCGCGCCCATCACTTGCGGCTGGCAGCGCAGGCAATAGGGGTCCTGCACCCGCGGATCGTTCGCCACATGGCTGGCGCGGATCGCGCTACCGGCCATCAACGCGCGCAATGCGGCGGCAGTCTCGATCTGCCCGGCATGCCGGCGCAGCGCATGGATACGCGGCTCGAAAGGGGCGTCGGAGCCCCGCGCGGCCTCGGTGGAGAGCGTGCCGGTCACCACTGCGGCGCGGAACAAGGCTTCGGCGAGGAACAGGCCGACCAGCGCATTGGCGGTGGAAAATTGGGTGCCGTTAAGCAGCGCCAGCCCTTCTTTGGGGCCAAGTTCCAGCGGGGCAAGCCCGGCGCGGGCCAACGCTTGTGCGGCGGGCAACCGCACACCTTTGCAGTCGATCTCGCCCACCCCGATCATGGCCGCGGTCATATGCGCGAGCGGCGCCAGGTCGCCGCTCGCGCCCACCGAGCCTTGCGCCGGGATCATCGGGATCAGGTCCTGCGCCAGCATCGCCTCGATCAGCGCCAGCGTTGCCGGTGCCACGCCGCTCGCGCCTTGCGCAAGGCTGGCGAGCTTGAGCGCCATCATCAGCCGCACCACCGGCGCCGGCGACGGCGCACCGGTCCCGGCGGCATGGCTTAACACGATGTTGCGCTGCAGCCGGGCCAGATCGGCACTGGCGATCTGGATGCTGGCGAGCTTGCCGAAGCCGGTGTTGATGCCATAGACCGGCTCCCCCCGCGCGACGATCCGCGCAACCGCTGCAGCGCTTGCGGCGATAGCCGGCGCGCTTGCGGGATCGAGGCGGACGGGGGCGCCTGCCCATACCGCGCGCCATGCGGCAAGTGGCACCGCGCCGGCGGTCAGGACGATCGGCGTCATTGCCCTTTCCAGACGCGCGCACGCAGCGGGTTGAAGCCCATGCGATAAACCAGTTCGGCCGGCCGCGCGATGTCCCAGATGGCGAGGTCGCAGCTTTTGCCGACCTCCAGCGTGCCGATCTCGCCGGCCCGGCCCAGCGCCTGCGCGGCGTGGCGCGTGACCCCCAACAGGCATTCCTCGACCGTCAGGCGAAACAGCGTTGCCGCCATGTTCAGCACCAGCAGGATCGAGGTGAGCGGCGAGGTGCCGGGATTGCAGTCGGTAGCCAGGGCGATCGGCACACCGGCCCCGCGCAGCCCGGCGATCGGCGGCAATTGCGTTTCGCGGCAGAAATAATAGGCGCCGGGCAGCAGCGTCGCAATCGTCCCGGCGCGCGCCATGGCGACGATGCCGGCGTCGTCGAGATGCTCGAGATGATCGGCCGACAGCGCGCCATGGCCGGCGGCCAGCGCGGCGCCGGCCAGATTGGACAATTGCTCGGCATGCAGCTTGACCGGCAGGCCATGCGCCTGGGCGGCGGCGAATACGCGAGCCGTCTGCGCGGCGCTGAAACCAATTCCCTCGCAAAAGGCATCGACGGCATCGGCTAATCCCTCGGCGGCGACGGCAGGCAGCATGTCTTCGCAAACAGCCGCGATATAGCCGTCGCTGTCGCCGGCGAATTCGGGCGGCAGGGCATGTGCACCGAGAAAAGTAGTGGCGATGCCGACGGGTCGTATGCGCCCCAGCGCCCGCGCAGCGCGCAACATGCGCAATTCCGCCTCGCGCTCCAGCCCATAGCCGGACTTGATCTCGACGGTGGTAACACCCTCGGCGATCAAGGCGTCGAGACGAGGCAAGGCGGCGGCGATCAGTTCGTCTTCTTCGGCGGCGCGTGTCGCCCGCATGGTGGAGACGATACCGCCGCCTGCTCGCGCGAGATCTTCGTAAGAGGCGCCGGCCAGCCGCAGCTCGAATTCCTGCGCGCGGTCGCCGCCATGCACGAGGTGGGTGTGGCAATCGATCAGGCCCGGGGTGATCCAGCCGCCGCCACAGCCGATGTGCTCGTCGGCGCGCAGAACCGGGGCGTCGGCTTCGGTGCCGGCATAGACGATGCGTCCGTCCAGTGCCGCCAGCAGCCCGCGCGGCACCACGCCCAGCCCATCGCCGGTCATCGTCGCCAGGTTGGCATCGCTCCACACCCGATCGCAGCGCAACAGCGGACTCCCTGCCATCGCCGGTTCGCATGCGATCCCGACCATCGAACTCTGGCGAACTCTGGCATCAAGCCGAATTTTTGTATAGACATAACTTTCGCTGAGGATGTTTGCGATGGCTGCCGGCAACGCCCTGTTTTTCGATACGCTGCTGCTGCCGGGCGGCTGGGCGCATCACGTCCGGCTTGAGACGATGGCCGGCAACATCAGCGCGATCACGCCCGGTGCCGCGCCGCGGCCCGGCGACGAACGCCACGCCATCGGCATTCCCGGCCTGCCCAATCTGCACAGCCACGCCTTCCAGCGTGGCATGGCCGGCCTGGCCGAGCAGCGCGGCCCTGCCAGCGACAGCTTCTGGACCTGGCGCGAGATCATGTACCGCTTCGTCGATCGGCTCGATCCGGAGGCGTTGGCGGCGATTGCGGCACTGGCCTATACAGAGATGCTGGAGACCGGGTTCACCCGCGTCGGCGAGTTCCATTACCTGCACCATGACCGCGATGGCAGCCCGTTTGCAAACCCGGCGACGATGAGCGACGCGATTATCGAGGCCGCGCGCGAAACCGGTATCGGCCTCACCCATCTGCCGGTGTTCTATGCGCATGCAGGGTTCGGCGGTGCGGCGCCGACACCCGGCCAGCGGCGCTTCATCCACGATCCCGACGGTTTTGCCCGACTGCTGGAGGCGCTGCGCCTGCAGCTGGCCACGCTGCCCGATGCCGTGCTGGGCATTGCTCCGCACAGCCTGCGCGCGGTCACGCCGGACGAACTGGCCAGCCTGGCGCAGCTGGCGCCTGCGGGTCCGATCCATATCCACATCGCCGAGCAGCTGCGTGAGGTCGACGACTGCCTGGCATGGAGCGGCCGGCGTCCGGTCGAATGGCTGCTCGACCATGCCGAGATCGATGCCCGCTGGTGCCTGGTCCATGCCACCCACATGACGACACGCGAAACCAGCCGCTTGGCGCAAACCGGCGCGATCGCCGGCCTGTGCCCGATCACCGAGGCCAATCTGGGCGATGGCGCCTTCCCCGCTATGGGCTTCCTGGCGGCGGGCGGGCGCTATGGGCTGGGTAGCGATTCGAATGTACTGATCGACGCCGCCGAGGAAATGCGCCTGCTCGAATATGGCCAGCGCCTGGCGCACCGCGGGCGCAATCTGCTGACCTCGCCGCGCCAGCCGCATAACGGCATGGCGATCTTCCAGACCGCGCTGGCCGGCGGCGCGGCAGCATTGGGCGTGAAGTCAGGCGTGGCACTGCACGCCTCGGCCGATCTGGTCAGCCTCGATGCGACACACCCTTCGCTGGTCGGCCGGAACGACGATGCGCTGCTCGATAGCTGGGTGTTCGCGGCGGGGCGCAGCGCGGTGGATTGTGTCTGGCGGCGCGGGGAAAAGCTGGTTAGCGGCGGGCGGCACCGCGCCCGCCCGGCCATTGCCCGACGCTATCGGGAGACGATCGGCGGGCTGACGGGATGAAGGCGAAATTCGCACCCAAGGCGCCCCACGCCAAGGCCCTGCACGCCACGGCTTTGCACGAGCGCATCCGCTCCGAAATCGAGGCGCAGATCCTGTCGGGCGCGGTCCAGCCGGGCGATCGCATCCCGTCTGAGCTGGAATTGATGGTGGTTTATGGCTGTTCGCGGATGACGGTGAACAAGGCGTTGTCCGCGCTGGGCAGCGCCGGGCTGGTGCACCGTCGCAAACGCGCGGGCACCGTCGTGGCCGAGCCGCCCAGCGAGTTGATGGTGCTCGACGTGCCCGATCTGCCGACCGAAATCGCGCGCCGGGCCATGGCTTATCGTTATCGGCCGGTCGAACGACGGGTGCGCGCACCGCATCGCCACGATGTCGAGGAGCAGCGTCTGGCCGGCGGCGGCGAACTGCTGGACGTGCGCGGCGTACATCTGGCCGACGGCTTGCCGTTCGCGTACGAAGAACGCCTGGTCAGCATCGCCGCCGTACCGGAGATCTTGGGCGCGGATTTGACGATCGAACCGCCGGGTTCATGGCTTCTGCGCCACATTCCCTGGACCGAGGCCGAGAACCGCATTGGCGCGATCGGCGCCTCTACCGTAGCGGCGCAATTGCTGGGCATCGCGCTCGGCGCCGCCTGCCTCAGGATCGAGCGGCGAACGTGGCGCGGCACCGACCATATCACTTATGTGAAGCAACAGTTCATCGCCGGACAATATGAACTCGTCGCCCGCTTCGGCGCCGCGCACGGCGGAGGTTGAAATCATGCGAAGGCGGAAGCGTCGTACCAAAGCCCGTTAGTATCGACGCTTTCCCTGCACCTCTCAAAAAATCACAACCGCGTCGGTGATGCCATACCAGCGATTATACTATTTTTGGGGGAATGGCCCCAAGTCTTAACATTCAATGCGTTAAAATGGTTTAACCACGACCAATACGACGATCACTGCCGCCGCTACTCCGGGTATTTCGTTCAGCAGGCGCAATTTCTTGCCGGTCAGGCGCCGTTCGCCGCGCGCCAAACTGTTCGCATATTTCGCGAGCCATACGTGATAAAACGTCAACATCAGCACAGCTGCCAATTTGAGGTGAAACCACGGCTGGGCAAAGGCATTGATGGTGATCGCGAGCGACAAGCCGAAAATCCAGACAAGCACCAGTGCTGGCCACAGGATGATCTTGAGCAGTTTTTGCTCGCGATCGACCCAGGCGGCATTTTCGGCAGAGCCTTGTGTACATTCCTGATGATAGACGAAAAAGCGGGGTAGCATGAAGAGCCCGGCCATCCAGAAAATAACGAAGATGATATGGCCGGCTTTGAGCCAGAGATAGGTCATTGAAAATACCCAGAGCATCTCGTGGAGATAGCTTAGTTCCGCCAGTTGCGCACTATGCCGAGCAGTTGCTCGACATGTTCGGTCGGAGTGAATTGGCCGATGCCGTGGCCAAGATTGAAGATGTGGGGTCGGTCGCAGAAAGCTTCGAGGATGGCGTTGGCGCGATGTTCCAGTTCGGATCCGCCGGCAAGAAGCAGCAACGGATCGAGATTGCCTTGAATCGGCAAGTTTTCCGGAAGCGCGCTTGCCGCCCAATGGGGATCCATGGTTTCGTCCAGGGCAATTGCATCGACTTTGGTCTCGCGGGCATAGGCAGGAAGTTTTTCTCCGGCACCTTTGGGAAAGCCTATTACAGGGACTTCGGGAAACCGGGTTTTCAGGGCCGACACGATCGCGGCGTTGGGTGCGATGACCCACCGGGCGAACTCCGCGGGCGCCAATGTGCCGGCCCAGCTGTCGAACAATTGGACCGCTTCGGCGCCGGCAGCGATCTGGCCGGCGAGATATTCGATGGTCAGCGAGGTGATCGCATCGATGATGGCCTGGAACGCGGCGGGATCGCGATAAGCCATGGCGCGGGCCTCGTGCTGATCGCGGCTGCCTTCGCCGGCGACCATATAGGTGGCAACCGTCCAGGGGCTGCCGGCAAAGCCCAGCAGCGTTCGCTCGGCGTCCAATTCGGCTCGAACCCTGGCTACGGTCGCGTAAATGGGGGCAAGGCGCTCCGGGACCGCCTGAAGGCTACCCAGGGTGGCATCGACGAGGCGAGGGGATAGTTGCGGGCCCTCGCCGGCAAGGAAGCGCAGGTCTTGTCCCATCGCATAAGGCACGATCAGGATGTCGGAGAACAGGATCGCGCCATCGAAGCCGAAGCGGCGGATTGGTTGCAGGGTGATCTCAGCGGCGGCGATTTCATCGTAGACGAGCGCGAGAAAGCCGCCTTTTTCAGCACGCAATGCGCGGTATTCGGGCAGATAGCGCCCCGCCTGGCGCATCAACCATATTGGCCGGCGATCAAGATTCCGGCCGTTCAGGGTTTCCAGCAAAAGGCCGGGCATCTAGCGTCTTCCTATTCAAACAAAATAGAATCTTTAAGGATGATGATGGTAGTTGGCCTGTGGAAAGCGCGGGCCGCGGCGCCTTGCCCGAATTGTGCCGGGCTGAACAGATCAAAGCGGCGATACGAATCGTGACAGTTTAGCGTCAAGCTGAGTCTATCCCCATTATGCTTGGCCTGTGGAAGACCTTGTCCACTTGTCCAGAAGCAGGAGATCGGATCACGGCCAGCGGGGAGCTATCGTAGGGATAAAGTTGTCTCTGTGGCTCTCCCGTGGTTTATGCAGGCCTTCTCCACAGCCCTTATCGAGGCAACGTACCGCGCCTATGTCCCGCCTGCATCTGCATCTGCTGTCGGATTCGACCGGTGAAACGCTGGAGATGATCGCCAAGGCGGCGCTGTCGCAGTTCGATGATGCAGATGTCATTCGCCATTTCTGGCCGATGGTCCGCTCGCAACAGCATCTCGATCGCATTCTGGCGGAAATCGCAGCCAATCCGGGGCTGGTGCTGTTTACCATGGTCAGCCACGAAATCCGCGGATTGCTTGAGGATCGCTGCCGCGCTTTGGGTCTGCCGGCGGTGCCGGCGATCGATGCGGTGCTAGGTGCGCTGGAGGATATGTTGGGGCAACAAGCCAAGGCTCGGCCGGGACGCCAGCATGCGCTCGATGCCGCGTATTTTGCGCGGGTCGAGGCAATCCAGTTTACTATCGCACACGATGACGGGGTAGCCTGGGAAGATTGGGAAGATGCCGACATCGTGCTGGCCGGGGTGTCGCGCAGTTCCAAGACACCGACCAGCATCTACCTCGCCAATCGCGGCTACAAGGTCGCCAATATTCCGGTCGTGGTCGAAAGTCCGCCGCCGACTGCATTATTCGGCCTGCGCTCGCCGCTCGTGGTCGGGCTGACGACAGCGCCCGAACGGCTGATCCAGGTGCGGCGCAATCGGCTGCTGTCGCTGAACCAGACGCCCGATACGGCCTATGTCGATGTCGGACGCGTCAACAGCGAAGTGCAATTTGCCCGGCGGATGTTTGCCGACAATGGCTGGCCGGTGATCGATGTAACGCGGCGCTCGATCGAGGAAACTGCGGCCGCGATTATCAACCTGCTCAAAGAGCGGGATACGCCGGTTAGCGACAACCTCGAAGGCATCACGCCGAACTAGTCTTATGCACGCAGATATCCCAAGACTTGTCCTCGCCTCGCAAAGCGCTTCACGCCGAGCCATGCTCGATGCCGCGGGTGTGCCGCATGACGCCTGTCCTGCCGACATCGATGAGCGTGCGATCGAGGCAACGATGGCTGACGTTGTCCCAAGCGATGTTGCGGTGGCTTTGGCCCGGGCCAAGGCTGGAGCGGTTGCGCAACTACACCCTGCGCGCATCGTGTTAGGCTGCGACTCATTGGTGGCGGTTGGCGGGAGGCGCTTCGCCAAACCAGGCTCGCGCGGGGATGCTGAGGAACATCTGCGTTGTTTCTCGGGGCGTGAGATGGAACTCTACAGCGCCGCCGTGCTGATGCGCGATGATCAACTGTTATGGCAGATCGTCGATCGCGCCTTGCTGCAAGTACGTGCGCTATCGAAGGCTTTCATCGCGCGCTATCTCGATGCCGAATGGCCGCAGGTGGCCGGTTGCGTCGGTGCGTTCCGGATCGAAGCGATGGGGGCGCAGCTGTTCGAGAATATCGCGGGGAGCCACTTTACGGTGCTAGGCCTGCCGCTGCTGCCGCTGCTGGCCGCGCTGCGGGAACATGGCCTGGTTGCTTCGTGAACCGGCCTTATGCCGAGGTCATCGGCGATCCGATCGCACAGTCCAAGTCGCCGGTGATCCACCGCTTCTGGCTCGACCGGCTCGGCATCGATGCCGACTATCACACCTGCCTGGTCAGCGCCGACGACCTGGCAGCCTATATCGCCGCTCGTCGCACAGATCCACTTTGGCGGGGTTGCAACGTCACCATGCCGCACAAGCAGGCGATCATGGCACTGCTGGATGGACTTGATCCAGTGGCGCAGCAAGTCGGTGCGGTGAACACGATCATTCCCGGATCGGATCGACTGCTCGCGGGCTGCAATACCGATGTCGCAGGAGTCTCCGAGCCGTTGCGCGGTTTGCCAATCGGTGGCTATCCCGATCATCTAGCGACCTATGCCTATATCATCGGTGCCGGCGGCGCAGCGCGCGCCGCCATCGTCGGAGTGCGGCAAGCCGGCCCGTTCCAGATCGACATCTTCAATCGCACCGTTGAAAAGGCGCACCCCCTGGCCGCAATGGCGGATGCTGCCTGCGGCCAGGCACACCCGCTGGAGGACCTGACCCCGATCCGCAACAATGATGATGGACGGGACGACCAGCACTACAGCCATATTCTTATCAACGCGTCCAGCATGGGCATGCTCGGCAATGCTCCGGTACCCATCGACCTGTCGCGGTTCTACCCGGACACGATCGTGTTCGACATGGTCTACTCGCCGCTGGAAACGCCCTTGCTCGCCGAAGCCCGCAGGCTTGGGCTGCGAACCATCGATGGCCTGGCCATGCTGATCGGGCAGGCAGCCGTAGCATTTCGCGCGTTCTTCGGTGCCGACCCGCCGCGCGAGCCCGGCGATGCACAATTGCGCGCGGTGCTCACCGCGTGAGCCGGCCCTATATCCTCGGTCTCACCGGTTCTATCGGCATGGGCAAGTCAACCGTAGCGGCGATGTTTCGTGCAGCCGATGTGCCCGTGTTCGATGCCGATGCTGAAGTCCATCAGCTACAGGGTCCGGGCGGCGCGCTGCTGCCGCAGATCGAGGCGGCATTTCCCCGCACGACCAATCCAAAAGGCGTCGTTCGGCCAAAGCTGGGCGCGGCGGTCTTCGGCGATCCTGCAGCCCTGGCGCGGCTCGAAGCCATCGTGCACCCCGCCGTCGCATCGGCGCGCGCAAGCTTTCTTCTTGCGCATACCGATGCATCACTGATCGTCTTCGATATCCCGCTTCTGTTCGAAAAAGGCGGCTGGCAGCACGTGGATGGCGTGGCCGTGGTGTCCGCTCCCGCTGCTGCCCAGCGCGAGCGGGTGCTCGCCCGGCCGGGCATGACCGTGCAAAAGTTCGAGTCAATCCTTCGCCTGCAGACGCCCGACGCGGAAAAACGCGCGCGGGGCGATTTTGTTATCGATACGGGGGGGTCTTTGGAGGAAACAGCACAGGCGGTAAGGGAGCTTGTCGAGAAGTTGGAGGGTTAAGGTTCGAGGGGTAACCCCCTCGAGCTCCCCGTCATTTCTTGTTGCGGGCCGGCTCAGGATCGCGCTTGCCGCGTAGCGGCTTTAAGCCTGCGGCGCTGCGATCTTGTGCTTTGGTTGATCGTTGCAAAACGTCGACAGTAACGGGGTCTGGGGCCCTTGGCCCCAGAATCTACCCCTGTTCTTTATGTGGGCAAACTGCCCGTCCGGCGGATCTCGTACTATATGCGCTATTGCGTACCCCCACCTTGGGGTCGATATCTATCGAAATGCGCGAGATCATATTCGATACCGAGACGACCGGTCTGGACCCGCTCAGCGGAGATCGCATGGTCGAGATTGGCTGCATCGAGATGGTCAACCGCGTGGGCACCGGGGCGATTTTTCACGCCTATTTCAATCCTGAGCGCGATATGCCGAGTGGGGCTGAGGCGGTGCATGGTTTGTCGGCGGTGTTCCTGTCGGACAAACCACGCTTTCATCAGCGGGCGGAGGAGTTGCTGGCGTTTATCGGTGATTCCCCGTTGGTTGCGCATAATGCCGGGTTCGATTTCGGTTTCCTCAATCAGGAACTGGCGGTTTGCGGCATGGCGCCGGTGTGCAAAAGCCGGATGATTGATACCGTTGCCTTGGCGCGGGTTCGCCATCCGGGTGCCAAGCTTTCGCTCGATGCCTTGTGCACGCGCTATGGCATCGATCGCAGTCACCGCACCCGTCATGGCGCGTTGCTCGATGCCGAATTGCTGGCGCAAGTTTATGTCGAGTTGACTGGCGGGCGGCAGATCGGGCTGGAACTGGCGTCGGATCGCAGGCAGCATCTGCCGATTGCTGGTGCCTTGGTGCGAACGCGAATATTCCGCCCCGCTCGGATATTTACGGTCAGCGATGCGGAACTGTTTGCGCATGCTGCGTTTCTGGAAACTGTAAAGAATCCGGCGTGGCTGAGTTGACGAAGCAAAGGAGCCGGAGAAGCGGCGTCAGAGGAGAACAAGGCAAATACATTGAAAATACGTAATCTTGAATGGACTGATGCCAGATTGTCGCTCGCATGAAGGAGTACCCGAGCCATGGATATTCGCATTTCCGGCCACCAGATCGAAACCGGCGAAGCACTGCGCAGCCATGCCGAAGAGCGATTGGCCGCGCTCGTGGAGAAATATTTCAGCCGGGCGCTGTCTTCGGTGGTGACGTTCGGCAAGGCGCCGGCGGGTTTTTTCCGGTGCGATATCATCACCCATGTCCGCCATGGCTTGATCCTGAAAGCGGCCGGTCTGGCCAATGATGCACATCTGGCGTTGGATCAGGCTGCCGAAAAAATCGACAACCAGCTGCGGCGTCACCATCGGCGCCTGAAGGATCATCACGAACAGGGCCTGCATGCGGTGCACGAAGAAGATGCCGCTTATACAATCTTTGCCGAGCACGAACCCGCAGCCGAGGAAATCACGCAAGATGCTCCCCTGGTTATTGCAGAAATGCGGGTCGATGTGCCGGAAGCGACGGTATCCAGCGCGGTAATCATGCTGGATCTGCGCAACACCAATGCCTTGCTTTTCAAAAATGCTGGCACGGGAAAGCATAATATGGTTTATCGGCGGGGCGATGGCTCGATCGGCTGGGTCGAACCATCCTGACGAAGTGGCGGGCGTTTGCTTGGCTCAGCCACAACCCAGGCATCGGGCCAGAGATCGGGATTGACAGAATCCGGCTCGTGACGGTGCCAATATATCCGGGCGCTGGCGAGCGATGATGGATTGTTGATTTTGCCGATTTTTTGCGGATTGATTTGACTGGCGTCTTCGCTGAATGCCGATATTTGCAGGGCCTTCGCAACTTGCAGCGCGCTTGGAATCATGCGCGTAACGACAGGTGACTTGACGATTTTCGATGATGGCGCTTTTCAACCTCCTTCCCGAAGCCGTGGGCACCATCAGTGCTGTAAGCAAGGCTGCGATCATCGATCAGTTGGCGGCACGCTTCGCAAGCGTGTATGGGCTGGATCGCGGGACTGTTCTGGCGCGTATCGAAGAGCGTGAAAGGCTGGGGAGTACCGGGTTCGGGCGCGGTGTGGCGATACCCCATGCCCGTCTGGCCGGTCTCGATATTCCGGTAGCGGTTTTTCTGCGCCTGAAATCGGCTGTCGTTTTCGATGCTGCCGACGATATGCCGGTCGATCTGGTGTTCGGGCTGCTTTCGCCCGAGCGGGCCGGCGCGATTCACCTGCATGCGCTGGCGGCCATTTCCCGGCTGATGCGGGATGATCGCATGCATGCTGCGCTGAGTCAGGCGCCCAGCGATGAAGCCCTGTTCGGCTTGTTGTCCAATGTCATCGACCGTGACGCCGCCTGACGCCAAACTGGCAGCGGCAGTAGGCGGCGCTCCGGTTGCAGGCGCGCAACTGCATTGGCGAGCGCTCGAAAGCCTTTATACCTCGGCGCCGATCAACCATCTGTTCCGGTCGGAATTGAAGATCACTGGCGAGGGCCACAGCCGCATCGCTTTCGACGTCGATGAAAGCAGCTTTCACGCCGCCGGCGCAGCGCATGGCACGATCTATTTCAAGATGCTCGATGACGCTGCTTTTTATGCGGCCAACACTCTGGTTACCGATCGGTTTTTGCTGACCACGTCGTTCAACCTCCATTTTGCTCGGCCAGTTCGCACCGGCCGGGTTTATGCCGAGGGCCGCTGGATCAGCGGTCGCCGCCGCGTACTCGTTGCCGAAGCGCGGCTGATCGATAGCGAAGAGGAAGAGATCGGGCGCGGCACCGGCACTTTCATGCGCTCGCGCATGGCGCTGGCGGGGCTGGAAGGCTATGCGCAGACGTTTGCGTCGGAATGAGGCGTTGATGACTGCTCGGCTGCCCGCTGCACTGGAAGTTGCGGCGCTTACCCGGCAGGTGTCAGCAGCCGGTGGTTTCGCCATGGTGCTGACCAAGGGTGAGCCGGAATCGGGTGCGATTCTGGTGGTGATCATGGAAGGTGGTGCGAATTCCCGGGTATATGAGCGCATGCCGCAAGCGAACGGTCGTCGGCCATGGCATCTGGCTAAACGAGAAGATCGACTCAAGCCTCAGGAATTTACCGATTATCTGGATCGCCGTCGCACTCAGGACAGCGATTTATGGGAATCGAACTGGATGTCCCGCAAGGGGAACGGTTCATCGGAATCGCGACGCCCTGGAATTGACTTGTTGCAGCGCAATATAGAAGAGGCCGGTTCACAGATGCGCAGGCGGCTATATCGGCATTTCGGTCGATAGGCAGGCACGCAGTCGGGGGGCAACCGGCAGGTCTTTCCGTATCGCGGCTCACATTGAGCGTCAGCGAAACGCGGCCTGCGGCGGGTTAGCCAACCGCCCCAGAAATCGAGCGAATGAGACGGGTATTGAACAGGACCAGCGGGATTGGGCTGGCTGCTACGTTGTTGATAACGCTGTTGAGCACATCAGGTTCCAGTGCGGCAGCCGAACATAATACTACCTCCCCGCTTTCATTTGCGGTTGATACAGTTCTTCGAGCCAGTCCGCTCGACGCGAACGTTCAGCCACCAACATCGGACGATGGCGCCATTCAGTCGCTGCCAGCTCCCAGCGCGCCGACCTCAGCGGTCGCCAGCGCCCCTATTTCCCCCACCATCGCTGCTTCGTCGCTGGAACAGCTCGTCGCCACCCAGCCAGCTCCAAACGAACTGACTAGCGAGCTGAAATGTCTCGCCGGCGCGATTTACTTCGAAGCTCGCAGCGAGTCGCTGGAGGGCCAATTGGCTGTTGGCCGCGTCATCGTTGCGCGCACCCGATCGGGCCGCTTCCCCGCCAGCTATTGCGGCGTGGTCTACCAGCACTCCCAGTTTTCATTCGTCCGCGGCCAATCGATGCCCAGCGTCGATGCGCAATCGCACTTGTGGCAGCGGGCCGTGGCCTTGGCCAAGATCGCCGATGCCGGCAGCTGGCAGAGCTCTGCCGAGGGTGCGTTGTTCTTCCACGCTGCAAGCGTGTCTGGAAGCGCACGCATGACGCGGGTCGCGCAGATCGATCATCACATCTTTTATCGCTGAGCCGTCCACTGCGGCAATCGACCACACCGGCGCGCCGTGTGGGGACAATGCAATGACCCGATCTAGGCCCCGGCCCGCCGGTGTGACAAATGAAAAGGAGATGTTTGGATACGGTAGCTGTCAGAGAGCGAGGCATCTTCGCAATCCGGGTTCAGATTGTGCCGAGGGCCAGGAACCGCTCTTCGCGGCGAAGCTGCAATTCGCGCGGGCTGAGATTTGGCAGGCTGTCTAGTTCGTCGGCCAAGGCGTCGCCGAGCATCCGGGCTGCGGCAGCGGCATCGCGATGTGCGCCGCCGACCGGCTCGGGCACGATGCGATTGATCACCTTGAGTGCGATCAAATCCTGCGCGGTCAGCTTCATGGCATCGGCGGCGTCGCCGGCTTTCTCGGCGGTGCGCCACAGGATCGAGGCGCATCCCTCGGGGCTGATGACCGAATAGATCGCATGTTCGAGCATCAGGACGCGCTCTGCGCTGGCCAGCGCCACGGCGCCGCCCGAGCCGCCCTCGCCGACGATGACCGCGACCATCGGCACCGGCAGCGCCAGGCAGGCTTCGGTGGCGCGAGCGATGGCCTCAGCCTGGCCGCGTTCTTCCGCTTCCACGCCGGGAAAGGCGCCCGCGGTATCGACCAGCGTGACCACCGGCAGGCCAAACCGGCCGGCCAGTTCCATCAGGCGCACCACCTTGCGATAGCCTTCGGGCTTGGCCATGCCGAAATTGTGGTGGATGCGGCTCGCCGTGTCATGCCCCTTTTCATGGCCAATGAGCATGACCCGCCGGTCACTCAACCGGGCGAAGCCGCCAACGATCGCCGCGTCCTCGCCGAACACGCGGTCGCCGCCCAACGGCATGAAGCCCGTGAAGATCGCCGCTGCATAGTCGCGAAAATGCGGGCGCTGCGGGTGACGCGCGACCTGCGTCTTCTGCCAGGGGGTCAAGGCGGCATAACTGCGCGCCAGCAGTTTCGCGCCCTCCGCTTCCAGCCGGGCGATATCGCCGCCCAGATCGAGCCCGGCTTCAACCGCGGTCGCGCGCAAGTCGCGGATGCGGGCATCGAGCGCGGCGACCGGCTTTTCGAAGTCGAGATAGGAAATCACTGGCCGGCTTCTGCTTCAGGCGAATCAGCCTTGCGCGCCAGCCAATCCTCGAGCCACTTGATCGTGTAGTCGCCGTTCTGAAAGTCGGGATCGGCGATGATCGCCTGTTGGAGCGGAATCGAGGTCTTGACGCCCTCGACCACCATTTCCTTCAGCGCGCGGTTGAGGCGCAGGATGCAATCGTGCCGGGTGCGGCCGTAGACGATCAGCTTGGCGATCATCGAATCATAATAGGGCGGGATGCGGTATCCCGCATATAGCCCGCTATCGACGCGGACATGCATCCCGCCGGGCGCATGGTAGCGCTCGACCGTGCCGGGCGAGGGCGCGAAATTCCACGGGTCCTCGGCGTTGATGCGGCATTCGATGGCGTGCCCGGAAAAGACGATATCCTGCTGGGCGACCGACAGCGGCTTGCCCTCGGCGATGCGGATCTGCTCGCGGACCAGGTCCATGCCGGTGATCGCCTCGGTCACCGGATGTTCCACCTGCAGGCGGGTATTCATCTCGATGAAGTAGAACGCGCCATCCTCCCACAGGAACTCGATCGTGCCCGCCCCACGATAGCCCATGCCGGCCATGGCGCTGGCGACGGTTCCGCCCATGCGCCCGCGCTCTGCGGCCGAGATGACCGGCGAAGGCGCTTCTTCCAGCACCTTCTGGTGGCGGCGTTGCAGCGAACAATCGCGTTCGCCCAGGTGGATCGCATTGCCCTGGCCATCGCCGAAAATCTGGAACTCGATATGGCGCGGATTGCCGAGGTATTTCTCCAGGTACACAGTGTCGTCGCCGAAGGCCGCTTTGGCTTCGCTGCAGGCCTGGGCCACCAGCGGCGCCAGTTCTGCCGGCGTCTTGACCACCTGCATGCCGCGCCCGCCGCCGCCCGATGCCGCCTTGACCAGCACCGGGTAACCAATCGCTTCGGCAATGCGGGCAGCTTCCGCCAGATCGTCGATCGCCCCGTCCGAGCCTGGCACCAGCGGCAGGCCCAGGGCGCCGGCAGTGCGCTTGGCCGCCACCTTGTCGCCCATGGTGCGGATGTGTTCGGGCTTCGGGCCGATCCAGATCAGGCCATGCGCCTCGACGATTTCAGCGAATTTGGCGTTCTCGGACAAGAAGCCATAGCCGGGATGAACCGCATCGGCATGAGTGATCTCGGCCGCCGAAATGATCGCGGCGATATTGAGGTAGGAATCGCGCGCCGGCGGCGGACCGATGCATACCGCATAGTCGGCCAGCCTGACATGCATGGCGTCGGCATCGGCGGTGGAATAGACCGCGACCGTCTCGATCCCCATTTCCTGCGCGGCGCGGTGGATGCGCAGCGCAATCTCGCCGCGGTTGGCGATAAGCAGGCGCGAAATAGCCACGGTCAGCCGATCGTAACCAACGGCTGATCATATTCGACCGGCTGCGCGCTCTCGATCAGAACTGCCGTGACGGTTCCGGCGAAGGGTGCGGTGATGGGGTTCATGACCTTCATCGCCTCGATGATCAGCAGCGTGTCGCCGGCCTTCACGCTTTGTCCGACGGCGACGAACGGCGCAGCGTCGGGTGCGGGGCCGAGATAGACCGTGCCGACCATCGGCGATTTGACCTGGGTGCCTTCGGATACCGCTGGGGCCAGCTCCACGCCGGCAACCTCGGCCGGCGCGGGTGCCGGTGCGGACGGTGCAACTAACGCGACTGCCGTCTGCGCCGGGGCGGCGATGACACGGGCCACCCGGATGCGACGGTCGCCATCGGCAACTTCGATTTCACTCAAATTGGTTTCGGCCAGCAGCTCGGCAAGTTCGCGGACCAACCCGGCGTCGATGCTCATGCCCGCACCGCGGCCAGCCTGTTCGTCATCCATACGCATTGCTTCCTGCCGATTTCAGAGCGCGCCTATCGCCGAGGCGATGCTCGATGGCAAGCCTTGTGCATCGCCTCGTACATAGGGCCTTGCGAAAGGCCGGCCGGGTAGCGTGGGGAATAAGCGCTTACGCTGCCGTCGCCGCAGGGCGGAGGTAACCGAGCAGCGACGCCAAAGTTGCGCGTAGATCCTTGCGATGCACGACCATGTCGACCATGCCGTGCGCGTGCAGATATTCGGCGCGCTGGAAACCGTCGGGCAGTTTTTCGCGCAGCGTATCCTCGATGACGCGCTGCCCGGCGAAACCGATCAGCGCGCGCGGCTCGGCGATCTGGATATCCCCCAGCATCGCGTAGCTGGCGGTCACGCCGCCCGTTGTGGGGTCGGTCAGCACCACGATATAGGGCAGGCCCGCGGCCTTGAGCCGGCGCAAGGCGACCGTAGTCCGGGGCATCTGCATCAGGCTGAGAATGCCTTCCTGCATCCGTGCGCCGCCTGCTGCCGTGCAGATGACATAGGCGCAGCGGTTCTCGATCGCGATCTGCACGCCGGACACGAAAGCCGCGCCGACCGCCATGCCCATCGATCCACCCATGAAGGCGAAATCCTGTACGCCCAGCACCAGTGGGGCGCCATCGATCGTCCCCGATGCATGGGTCAGCGCATCGGGATACGGATAATCGGCCCGCGCCGCCTTGAGCCGGTCAGGATATTTCTTGGTATCGCGGAAGCGCAGGGGATCTTCCTTGACCATCGGTGTCGGCAGAATGGTGAAGCCGGGATCCAGCAGCTGGTTCAGCCGCGCCGGCGCACCGATCCGGCCGTGATGATCGCAGCGCGGACAGACCGACAGGTTCTGGACGTAGTCGTTGACGAACAGCATCTCGCTGCACGAGGGGCATTTCATCCATAGATTATCGGGGGTTTGGCGTTTGCCGAAGCGCGACAGCGAATTCTGGACACGGGTCAGCCAACTCATGCGGCGTATATCGTGATTTTCCGCGTTCCTGGCAAGCCTTGCGGTGCGGTGTTCCCATGCACCCGCCCGGTTGCGCTCGACCTCGTCTGATCCGGCGATGAAGGATGGGCGCAGACCCGGTGCCTGAGGCGGAAACTAGCCGGTATTCAATTCCACCCATACCGGCGCATGATCGCTGGCTTTTTCGCGCCCACGGTATGCTTTATCGACACCACACGCGACCAGCCGATCGGCTGCTTCGGGTGACAGCAGCGCGTGGTCGATGCGAAAACCATGGTCGCGTTGCCAGGCGCCGGCTTGATAATCCCAGAAGGTCCAGACCCCGCCGCGCGGGTAGTGGGTGAGCAGGGCGTCGGTCCAGCCATCACCGATCAGCCGGGCGTAGGCGTTGCGGCTTTCGGGCTGCATCAGGGCGTCTTCGGCCATCGCGGGCACCGACCAGGTATCGACATCGCGGGGAATGACGTTGAAATCGCCAGTGACGATCGCGGGAATTTCCTCGGCGCAAAGTACTGCCATGCGGGCCTGCAGCCGCTTCATCCAGCGCAGTTTGTAGTCGAATTTCGGGCCGGGGCGGGGATTGCCGTTGGGCAGATAGATGCAGGCGATGCGCAGGCCGAACACGTCTGCCTCAAGGTAGCGGCTATGTTCGTCTTCCGGTTCGTCGGCCAGACCCCGCTGGACTTCGATTGGCGTAGCGCCGTCGGCCAGGATCGCGACGCCGTTGAAGCCCTTCTGGCCATGCCATACCGACTGGTAGCCGATACTCGCCAGCTCTGCTTCGGGAAAGCTCTCGTCCTGGGTCTTGATTTCCTGCAGGCAGGCGACTGCGGG
>CAXTOI010000012.1:0-21552 GCA_964245645.1 uncultured Novosphingobium sp.
ACGGCGATCTGCTCGATCTATTGCCGGGATGGGTGGACGGGATCGGCGCCGCCAATGCCGTACTGACCGATAATGCGCGTTACTTCTACGAAGGACCATTTTCATGACCAGACCCGTCGTCTTTCTATCGCAGCCGATCCATCCGGCCGGCGTCGAGCTTCTCAAGGAGCATTGTGAGGTGATCGAGGGGATTTATTACCCCACCGCCTCCGATGCCGAGATCGACGGTGCGTTGGCGCGCGCCGATGCGGTGGTGATCCGGTCGATGCCGATCGGTGCCGACCGGCAGGACAAGGCACCCCGCCTCAAGGTGATCTCGAAACACGGTGCCGGCGTCGACATGATCGATATCCCGGCGGCGACTAAGCGCGGCATCGTCGTTGCCAATTCAGGCGACGCCAATGCATTCGCCGTTGCCCAGCACGCCGTCACGCTGATGCTGGCGACGCATCGTCGCGTGGTGTTCATCGACCGGATGGTTCGCGACGGCGGCTATCTCAACCGCGAGAAGGTCGGCGCGCGGCTGGGTGACTTGTGGGAGACGACGGTCGGCCTCGTCGGGCTTGGCAACATCGGGCGCCATGCCGCCCACATGGTCGGGCGCGGCTTCAACGCGAAAATCATCGCGTTCGATCCGGTCATGTCGCAGGAGGACATGGCGGCGATCGATGTCGAGAAGATCGACGATCTCCACGAACTGCTGCGCCGGTCCGACACCGTATCGCTGCACGTGCCGCTGACGGCGGCGACGAAGCACATGATCGGCGAAGCCGAGCTGAAAGCGATGAAGCCGACGGCGGTGGTGGTGAACACTTCGCGCGGCGGCATCATCGACGAGGCGGCGCTCATCGAGGCGCTGGATGCGGGCGAGATCGCCGGGGCCGGGCTTGACGTGCTGGAGCACGAACCGCCGGCAATGGACGATCCGCTGTTCTCCCACGAAAAGGTGATCCTGTCCCCGCATGTCGGGGGCGGAAGCGAAGTCGCACTCAAGAAGACCGCGCTGGCCGCTGCCGACGCGATCCTCGCGGTGCTGGCGGGAGAGCGCCCGGCCTATCTGCTCAACGAGGATGTGCTGGGAAGCGCCCGCGCGTCGATGCCGGTATGATTTTCCTGATTTGAGACAGTAGCCGCCTCGTATTTAAAGGAGTAGACCGTCAGGCCACAGCGGCACCGTGGAAGCGCCGTCCATAATCTACGGAAGAGGACAGTACGATGAGCACGAATCCGGCGGGCCGATCTCTCGAATCGCCCCCGCTCGAGCAATCGAGTGAAGCGCGTTATCGACTTCGCGAGATGGTGCCGGCACATGTCGCGCAAGCGCTCCACGCCGCCGCCCGGCCGCGATCCTTTGCCGATGGCCAGATCATCTACAGCCAGGGCGATAGCGGCACCGAGATGTATCACATCGTGTCGGGCCGGGTGCGCTTGTCTTTCCTTAACCATGACGGGCGTGAACTCGTCTATATCACTTTCGAGCCGGGCGACAGTTTCGGCTTCAGCACGTTGATCGATGGTGCGCCTCTGCCACACACTGCGCAAGCCGACGGGAAGGTCAGGCTGGAAGTGATGGGAGCGGCCGCCTTCGCGGCCATCCGTGCCCATCACCGCGAGCTCGACGAGGCACTGCTGAAACTGATGTGCCTGCATATGCGCTCGCTGAGTGCCTATGTCGCCGAGGCCGCGCTCAGCGATCTGTCGTTACGCCTGGCGCGCCGCATGCTCGAAGTCGCGCGCCGCGATGAGGAGAGCAACCCTGCGATCCATCTTTCGCAAAGCGAGCTGGCGATGCTGTTCGGAGTGTCTCGCCAGACGATCAACAAGCTGCTCAAGCAGTTCGAGGACGAGGGCCTGGTCGCCCTCAGCTATGGCACGGTGGTCTTGCGCGACCTTGAAGGATTGCGCCTGCGCGCCGCGATCGAGTGATCGCCGGCAAAATGTCGCCCGCTTGACGGTTTTCGGGGCCGCCCCGCGCTATGAGGCGGCAACGCTATCGCCAAAGAGCAGGAGAGCAGGATGACCTCGATCGTTTACCGCCGGATTCCCGAATGTGACCCGGCGCTTGTCGAGGCGGCGGGCAGGATCGGCGTCGCCGACCTGCACGAGGCAATGGGCGTCATTCCCGGACGCATGGCGTTGATGGACGGATCGATCCGTCCGCTGAACCCGGGCCGGCACATTGCGGGACAGGCGGTCACGGCCTTTTGCTTTCCGTTCGACGGCCTTCTCGCGCACAAGGCGGTGTCGATGGTCGGCCCGGGGCAGATCCTCGTCTTTGCCAACGGCGGCACCGGGCCGCAGACGATGTTCGCGGAGTTGATCGCGCTTGCGGCTCGCGGCAAGGGCGCGGCCGGCGCGGTCGTCCAAAGCTGCGTCCGGGATGCGGGGGCTTTGCGCGAGATGCGCTTCCCGGTCTGGTCGAGCGGCGTCTATCCCGGCCATACCGGCAAGCGCGGGCCCGGTTCGGTCAACGTGCCGGTCGTGGTCGGCGGCGTCCGGATCGAACCGGGCGACATCGTCGTCGCGGACGATGACGGCGTGATCTCCATCCCGCCAAAGCTGATGCCTGCGGTGCTGGAGAAGGCCCAGGCGCGTGCCGATCGCGAGGTCAGGATTCGCGCCGCGATCGACGAGGGCAAGGTATTGTTCGATATGCTCGGATTGCAGGCCGAATTGGATGCGGCCGGCGTCGAGGAGATTGACGCGGCATGGAACGGGTAAGCGCGACATCGACACCAGACGCGGACGCTTTTTCCAACCCAGGCTGCGGTTCGCCGGCATCGAGGAGTTGAACGGTTGGCTTGAGGCAAAGTGCCGAGAAGACCTTCTCCATTAGCCAAGCGCGGCGTCGACGCGGAACGGTATTTCGCCAAAGCCGTAAAGCCCGGCATTCGTGCCCATGACTGGTTCCCCCGCTTCGAGGGTAACGCCAGCTTCAACAAGCGCCTCCAGCATGACCTCCATCTCGATCTTCGCCATATGCATGCCAGCGCACATGTGGGGGCCTGTGCCCCACGCGAGATGGTCGCGCGCATCGCGGGTCAGATCGAACTCGTCGGGGCGATCATAGTGGCGTTCATCGCGGTTTGCGCACCCATAGAGCAACATCACGCGCGCGCCCTTGGGCATATGCACGCTGCCGGCGTTGTAGTCGGTGGCAGCGATCCGGGAAAACCAACGTATCGGTGAGCTATGCCGCAAGTTTTCCAGCACTGCAGAAGGTATCATGTCGGGATTCTCTTGTAGCAAGCGCCATTGATCGGGATGACGCGCCAGGTTGAAGAGAAGATGTCCGTTAGCCAGGATCGTGGTATCGAGGCTCGGTATGATATAGGCGCTCATCGCCCCCATAGCCTCAGGCAGGGAAAGGCGGCCGGACCCTGCGGCCGCAAATAGCTCCCCGGCCCAACTTCCGTTGCGGACCACATCCTCATCAAGCGTTGCCAGGTAAGCGACGGCTTCCTTCATCTGGACGACATCGGACACATCTTGGTTTGGACCAATGAGGTTGAACGCTGCGGCTGCCCATTGGAGCATCCGTTCCCGTCCTGCCGTAGGAAGTCCGACGAGGTGAGAGACTGCCTGAACAGGAAGGAACGAAGCAAGCCCGTCCATGGCATCGAACCAACCCTGGCCCATGAGCGAACGCAGGCGTGCCGCGAACAAATCTTTCAGGTCTGCCCGCGCGTCTTTGAGAGCAGCCGGGGTGATCGGACGGATGACGGCTGCGCGCATGCGCTTGTGGATGTCGCCATCACTTTGGATCACGTTCATGCCCTTTGGAGCGTTGAACATATCATTGAAACCGACGCCTTGTCCGGAGATGAGCACGTCTGACGCCCTGAGCGCCTCACGCACGTCGACGAAGCGACCGATCGCGTGGACGTCTGGCCTGGCTAGCCGAACAACCGCACCTGCGTCCCGGAGGCGCCGATAGTCTTGGAATGGCGCGCGAAGGCTGTCCTCTGAAAAGACATCGACGTTCAGCAGAGGTGCGGCGCTGGAATATATTGAAGCCATTGGGTGTTCCACCATCCGCTCACAGAATTTGGGCGACCTCTGCAAAATCGAGCCGCGGCAGGCGCTCGAATATTTTTGCGGGTTCGCCGAAGCCGATGCCGCAAATGAAATTCACCCGCCAAGGAGAGTCGGCAAAGAACTCGGCATCGACCAGGGCGGGGTTGAAGCCGGACATGGGGCCGACGTCGAGCCCGACCGCCCGCAAGGCGAGCATGAAATAGGCACCCTGAAGCGTTCCATTGCGGAGCGCGGTGGCATCGGACATGGCCGGATTGCCTGAGAACATTTGCTGAGCCTCAGGCCGGTGCGGAAAGGTCCTGGGCAGTTGCGTATGGAACTGCAGGTCATAGGCAATGATCGCCACAACCGGAGCCGTCATGGCTTTGTCCACGTTGGTTGGTGACAATGCCGGTTTCAACCGCTCCTTGGCTGCAAGCGAACGCAGGAAGACCAACCGCATCGGCTGAGTGTTCATGGAGGTCGGTCCCCATTTGGCGATGTCGTAGGCCTCGATCAGGCGGTCGTCGTCGACTGGCTCATCGCGCCAGCCGTTTTGTGACCGTGCTGCCCCAAAAAGCCGCTGCAGCATGGCTTCATCTACGTTCATAGTCATACGTTCCTTTAGTGGCGCCGGGATGACGACGCGGCGTCAGCGTGTGCGGGCGCGGTGCATCGGCAGGCGGTTGCCCGGGGCCTTCCGGATGATCCGCCAACGCAATTTGGCAGCCGGCGAAATTGCGGCGCAGGCGTTCCCGATCCAGATGACGGCCGATGATCACCAGCTTTGAATCTGGCGCGCCGGCTGATGCTTCGCGCTGAAAGTCGCCATCCATGATCCGGTGCACCGCCTGGAACACGAAGGGACGGTCCTGACCTTCGAAGTTCAAGATGCCCTTGATCCGCAAAAGATCGTCGCCGCGCAGCGCTGTCAGGCTGTCGATCCACCGCAGGAAACGATCCATTTGCAGCGGCCGGTACGCCCGCAAACCGATGCTGTCGATCGTACCGCTGTGCCGCGACGGCCCATCGGCAAACGCCGGTACGCGTTCTATCACGCGGTTCAGATCGAATGCGCGACGATCGAGTACGTCGGCGATCGGCAACGACGAATGCAGTGTCGGGCGGATTTCGGCAAAGCGGTTCAACTCGCGAATAGTCGACAACAGGCGATCAAGGTCACCGGGCGAAACCAGATCCGTCTTGTTGATCAGCACGAGGTCGGCAGCCGCGACCTGGGCTTCGATCTCGGGAGCATCCACAAGCTGCGCGTGCAGGTGCCGGGCATCGGTAACGGTTACGATCGCATCAAGACGGGTCCTCGAGCTGATCTGCGGGTCCATGAAAAAGGTCTGGATGACCGGGCCCGGATCAGCAAGACCACTCGTCTCCACGACGATCCCATCCAGCTCAACCCCGCGCGACAGGAGCGATTTGAGCGATCGCATCAGGTCACCGCGCACCTTGCAGCACAGGCATCCGCTCGCGAGCGTAATCACTTCCTCCTGATCGCAACGTAGCAGGTCGCCGTCGATACCCAAGTCGCTAAATTCATTAACGATAACGGCATAGCGGCGCCCCCACGGGCTTGCGAGGATGTGTTTCAGCAGGGTCGTCTTTCCCGAGCCCAGATAGCCGGTCACTACCGTCACCGGAGTCGTCGAGACCTGCGGGTCTTCAGCGCTTGTCAACGACGATCTCGCCATTCAGGATGGTCATCTTCAGCTTGCGCAGATTGCTGATCGCCGACAACGGGTCATCGGCGATCAGGATCACATCCGCGCGTTTGCCGGGAGCGATCGCGCCGACGTCCGCACGCCCGAGATGGTTGGCAGCATTACTGGTCGCGGCGACCAGCACCTGCAGCGGCGTCAACCCGGATGCCGCCATCAACTCCGCCTCTTCCAGGCTGTTTTCGCCAAAGGCGCCCCGGCCATTAAAGCTGTCGCTGCCCAACACCATCGTGACGCCCGCGTCAGCCATCAGCTTGGTATTCGGTCTGGTAAGCGGGTGCACCGCATCGTGGATCCACAGGGTCGGCGCATCAGTCGCCTTGCGTTCCACCATCATGTCGATGAACGTCTTGTCGGTGATCGGCTCGACCGTAACCCCGTGCTCCAGGCCGTCCGCGCCTGCTGCCAGTGCTTCGATCGCGGCGTCCTGCTGGACGGTGTGAACGGTTACGCGCAGCCCGCGCGCGTGCGCTGCCTCGATGCCGGCGCGCAGGATTTTAGTCGGTAGGCGGACAAGTTCCACGGCATTGGGAAATACGTTGTTTTGCCACAAATATTTGGGCGAACCAGGACACCAGCAGCCGCCTTCCGACAGGAGCTTTATCGCGTCCACCTTGCGGTCGGCAAGATGATGGACCATGTCCCGCATCATCTCCGCGCTGTCCACTTCGCCCGTGGCTCTTGCCCTGAACCATGGATTGCCGCCAAAGATGGTCGAGGCCGGATGCCCGTCCTGCCCGGTAAGTCCGTTGCCGGTGACCAGCATCTGCGGCCCACGAAGCACCCCGGAGGCCAGTTTCGCCCGCATTTCGAGTATCTCAGTCGTGGGATCGCCAACCGACTTGATCATGGTGACGCCGCTTTCGAGGAATTGCCGCAGCAGCGCGGGCGCCCTGTCCCGAACGAATTCTTCCAGCGATTCCGGATCGGTAACGGTTCTGAAGTCGAAAAAATGCAGATGCGTGTCGATCAGGCCGGGCAGCACCCAATGGCCGGTGCCGTCGATCCGGTTACGTCCCGCAAGCGGCGTTTCCGAGACAGCAGCGATGCTGCGGCCGCGTATGCCCACGTCATATAACCCGGGCAGAGCGTCATATCCATCGAACACGCGGGCGCGCGCAATGACGATGTCATGAACCGTCGGCTGGCTGTCCGCTTTGTCGGAATCCCGATTTATCATGCGCCCTGACCTCTAGCAAAGTTCGCTGATTGATGGCCGCCGTAAGGCCCGGCGGGTTCGATCGTGCGCGATCACGACGCCAACCGGTCGGCGCTTGGCGCATCGGGCACACTGGCCTCGGCAGTTGCTGCGGCGCGAAGTCCTGCGGCTTCCGGCACGATCTGCTCGAGATAGAAGCGCACGGCTGTCCGTTTGCGTGTCGCATGGATCATGATAGGCGGCGATAAAGCTTGCCGGCATCCTGACCCCAGCGGTGGTCCACTTAGGTCCAGCGGTGTCGCTCTCGCGGAGCAGCGGCGCCCATTAATCGGCGGCCAGTGCGCCAGCGCCCTCCAGCACGGCATCGACGACATCCGGCGAAGCCGCAGCAAATCGCTCGTTCTCGGCAAGCGCCCTAATGCCCACAACGTGGTCGAGCACAAAGCGCTGGTCCATGGTCGGCGGGGTGAAAAGCATCAATTATCTCCTGCTCAGGCCCGATCGCCCGTTGGACGCTTAGAACGCGACGAGATCGCCACCTTTCAGTTCCAGGATTTCGCGTGCCTCGGCCGGGGTGGCGACTTCGAGACCCAGCCCTTCGATGATCTTGCGGACCTGCGTCACTTGCGCCGCATTAGTCTCGGCGAGCTTGCCCGCGCCAAGCCAGAGCGAATCCTCCAGCCCGACGCGGACATTGCCGCCCATCGCCGCGGCCATTGCCGCGATCGGCATCTGGCTCCGTCCCGCACCGAGTACCGACCAGCGATAATTATCACCGAACAGACGATCTGCGGTCCGTTTCATGTGCATCACTTCGTCGGGATGCGAGCCGATCCCGCCCAGCAAGCCAAATACGGTCTGGATGAACAGCGGTGCCCTGATCAATCCTTCGGAATAGAAGTAGTGCAGATTGTGAAGGTGGCTCGTGTCGTAACACTCGAATTCGTAACGGGCACCGGTTTCGTTCAGGGTTTCCAGCGCATATTGAATATCCGCAAAGGTGTTTGTGAAACTGACGTTTCGCGTGCTCTCGAGCATCGCGGGCTCCCACGCATGCTTGAAGTCCTTGAAGCGCTTGAGCATCGGAAACAGTCCGAAGTTCATGGACCCCATATTGAGGCTCGCGACCTCGGGCTTCCAGACCGCCGCTGGTCGCAGCCGTTCCTCGCGGGTCATTCCCGGCGCGCCGCCGGTGGTGATATTGCACACCACGTCCGATCGCTGCTTGATACTGCGTAGAAACGGCTCGAATGCCTCGGGCGACTGGTTCGGCCGGCCGTCGACCGGGTTGCGCGCATGCAGGTGAACGATCGCTGCCCCGGCTTCCGCCGCGCCAACCGCGGCATCGGCGATCTCTTCCGCAGTGACAGGCAGGTAAGGGGACATGGAGGGCGTATGGATCCCTCCCGTCACGGCGCAGGTGATGATAACTTTCCGAGCGGTCACGTGATCTGCTCCTGTTTGCCGACGCCTAGAGCGCGATGCGAAACAATGGGTATCGGTTTTCGCGATAAATCATTCGAAAACAGAGACTAAAGTCGGTCCGATCCGACGGATTGGTGGCGAAAAGTGCCGATCAGGACAGCGCCGACGAGCGGGCCGACCGCAAAGATCAACGACACGCTTGCGCGCGTCATGCCGTGCGCGAACATCAGGCCCGCAAGGGCCGGTCCCGTCGCACTCGCAATCCGGGCCGAGCCCATGACCAGGCCCATGCCTGAGGCGCCTAGCGCGGTCGGAAAGCTGTCGGTCATGATCGCGTAAAGCATGCCGGTGGTACCGGCCAGACAAAAGCTGAGTATGCCGGCGGCGACGACGAACAGCGAAATGACTGCGGGAACGAGGCCGACCGCCGCCAGTGCAAGTGCCGCGGCCGCCATTGCCGTCGCAGCGACCTTGGTCGGCGGGAACCGCGAGGCAAAAGAGGCGAACGCCACCCCGCCGACAAAGCCGATCAGGCCCGAAAGTGCGGACACCAGGCTGCCTTGCGCCGGTGTGAAGCCCGCATCGACGACCATCAGCGGCAGCCAGTTGAGGATGTAATAGGAAGAGGTTGCGATCAGGATCGCGGTCGCAGCCAGGCGCAGGACGACTGTCCGGATAGGCGGAGCGAAGAGCAACGCGTAGCTGCCCTGCCGGCGGTCGGTTGCGGGCGGCAGCTGCGCCAAACCCGGTTGCGAGAGCCTCCCCAGCACGCGGTTGACTCGCTCCAGCGCGTCCGGGGCGCGCCGCGCGACAAGGAAAACCGGCGACTCCGGCAATACCAGCGCCACGAAGCCGAACAACGTTACCCCCGCGATCGATCCGGTGAGGAAAACCCAATGCCAGGTCGCTGCCTTCAGGATCGCCGAAGATGCCAAGCCGCCAAGCACGCCACCAAGCGGGAATCCCATGGTCGCCACCGCCGCCACCGCAAGCGAGCGGCGGCGCACATTGGTGAATTCGGCCGAGATCAGCGTCGTCATCGCGACCATGACGCCGATGCCGATCCCCGTCAGCACGCGCGAGGCGGCAAGCATGGGAATCGATGCCGACGCTGCGGAGATTGCCATTCCGGCGGTCAGGATGCCGATAGCGCTCAGCACGACGAACCGCCGTCCGAGCTTGTCCGCAAGGGGCGAGAGCGCGATCGCGCCAACCGCCATGCCGCCAAGACTGCACGATAGCAGGAGGCCGATGACATCCTTGGCCAGGTGCCAATCTCGCTGCAGCACCGGTGCAACGAAGGCCATCGACAGCGCGTCGTACCCGTCCAGCGCTGCGAGCAGCACGGCGGCGGCGAGGATGAGGATCTGGCGCGGGCGAACCGCAACATGGTCGAGCGGGTTGTTGCTCAGCCATTGCGCCGGCAATGCGCTCATGCGCCGGCTCCCACCGCCGGCCCAGCCAAGATCATCGGCCAGCCACCCGATTTTCTATCGCGCCAATCCCGTCTATCTCGCAGCGGACGATGTCGCCGGGCTGCAGGAACTGCGGCGGCTGCATGCCGATACCGACGCCTGACGGCGTTCCGGTGGCAAGAAGGTCGCCCGGGTTCAAGGTGAAGGCGGTCGACAGATAGGAGATCTGTTGCCAGATATTGTAGACCAACTCGCTGGTCTCGCTGTCCTGCCGCACTTCGCCGTTGACGAGGGAGCGCAGCTTCAGCGCGTGTGGGTCGGTGATCTCGTCGGCGGTGACGATCCACGGCCCGATCGGCCCATGCGTGTCGAACGACTTACCCATCGTGAAGGTGGGCGAATGGCGCTGCCAGTCGCGGGCGGACACATCGTTGGCCACGGTGTACCCGAACACATATGCGGGGGCATCAGCCTCGCTGACGCCTTTGGCCGTCTTGCCGATCACGGCCGCGAGTTCCACCTCATAGTCGAGTTGCTGCGTGACGCCCGGTTCGATGTCGTCGAACGGTCCGGCCAGACAACTGGTCTGCTTGTTGAACCAGAACTGCATCGTCGGCGTGGGCTGCCCGAGGCGTTTCGCCTCTTCGATATGCTTGGCATAGTTCATCCCGATCGCGAGATACTTGCCCGGACGTTCGATCGGCGCGAGCAGGCGGATGGTAGACAGGTCGAAGGCATCCGCGCCCGCGTCGGCCAAGGCCCGGATGCGCAGCAGCGCCGCGTCCCCGCCGGCGATGATCGACAGCATCGTCGGGAAGTCGCCAGACAGGGTGCTGAGCGGCACGACCCGGTCTTCGCGTCCGGTTTGCAGCACACCCCGCTGCGCCTGGCCGTTCTGTGAATACCGCAGCAACTTCATGAAAAATATCCTCGATCAGGCGCGCCGGAACAGGCGATCAGAACTTGGTCGATATCCGTACGCCATAGGTCCGCGGCGGCGAGATGATCGAGACGATCAGATTGGAAGCGGGAACCGGGGTGCCATAAATCGATGGGCGATGATTTTCGATATTGCGGATGAATCCGCCGATCACATATTTTCCATCCTTGGCACCGAACGAGATCGACGCGTTGGATATCCAACTATGGTTGACGTATTCCTGAGGAATATAGTCGAAGTTGGTATAGCGGCCCGAGCGATACTGCGTGTCGGCGCTCAGAACGATCTGATCTTCGCCCAGCGCGATAACCTGCTGCGCCCCAAGATTGACCGTCCATTTGGGAGAATTGAGCGCAGGCTTGCCCGAACAATCGATCGCGAACCCTCCGGTCGCGGCGGTCGTGGTGCAGCCGGTCAACGCCGGGGCTGGCGAGGCATATCTGAAGTGATCGTATTTGGCATCGAGATACTGGACGTTGGCGTTCAGCGTCGTCGAAGACGTCAATAATGCGCGTGCCTCGACTTCAGCGCCCTTGATCGTCGATTGTCCCACGTTCGCGGTGATGATGCCCAGGCGGCCGGTCGGATCGACGCCGAAGTAGGTCAGCTGCTGATCCTTGTACTTCCAGTAGAACCCCTCCGCGTTGATCTGGAGACGATTGCCGAGGAACCGGTTCTTCGATCCGATGGTGTAGGCTGTGATGTTTTCCGGATTATATGTGCTGAACGCATTGAAGCCGCCGGCGCGATAGCCGGTCTCGATGCTGGCGTAGAGCAGCGAGCGCGGTCCGACATCGGCTTCGATCGCCCCGCGATAAGTGACCTTGTTCGTATTGAGACGGCCACCCGGGAAAGTGTCACTTCGCGCGACCAGCACGCCGGGCGCTATAGGGATCGGTGCGCCACCCATGGCCGGGACGAAGCGCTGTTGCGCCAGCGTCGCCGTGTAGGGCAGCAGCGGTGCCGTCGGGCAAGCAGCGGGAGCACAGACGATGCCCAGCGCGGTGTTCTGGGCATCGAAAAAGCGCTTGCGGTCTTCGGTGTACCGCGCGCCGCCAGTGAAGCGCAGCCAGTTGGTAGCGTGAAGTGTCAGCCGGCCATAGGCCGACGGCGAGCGCGTCGTGAATTGCCCGGTGTTGAAGTTGGCGAGCGATCCTGCCGAATTGTGTACGTTATCAGTGATCTGCTCGTCGAAATAATAGGCGCCGACAATATAGTCGATCAGGTGCCCGGTTGGGCTGACCAGACGCGCCTCGATGGAATACTGGTTGGCGTCCTGCGTATCGCCGACTTCCTGCGCAGATTCGGTATCGAGATTGTCCTTGCGGGCATGCCGCCACGCTGGAATGACGCTAAATGTGCCAACTCCCGTCTGATAGTCGATATGCGCAGCGACCCCGTAGACGTTATTGCGTTCGAACGGCAGGACGTTCAGCGGATCGAGATGGCGGCCGGCGACCCTGCCCGCCAGACCATTGCCGGTGCGGTACGCCTGTTCGTCAGCGCTGAAAACGCCTTCGTTGATTGGGAAGTTTACCGGCGTGATGGCGAATGTTCTAGGGTTATACTGGCCAACGTAAGTGGCGCCGCCGCCCAGGCCGCGTTGCTCGGCGTAATCAGCCTCGAGACGCACGGTCAGATCGGGGGTTAGCTTGACTTTCAACTGGGTCCGGACGCCGCCTTCCTTATCGTCGTCCGTGCCGTCGCGCAAATAGCCGTGATGGCGCGTGTAGGTTCCCGATACCCTGAGCGCAGCATTCTCGCCCAGGCCGAGATTGACGGCACCTTCGGCCTGCACTTCGTTGTAATTGCCATAGCTTGCCGAAGCATAGCCCGAGGTCTCGCCCAGCTTGGGCTGGACCGGAAGGACGTTGATCGCGCCCGCTGTCGCATTGCGGCCATACAGGGTTCCCTGCGGCCCTTTCAGGATCTCTACGCGATCCAGGTCATAAAAGGTGCCGAAGGTCGCGCTTGATCGACCGGTATAGATGCCATCGAAATTGAACGCGGCGGCCGGATCGCTGCTGGCGACGAAGGAGAAATTGCCGACACCTCGGATGAAGATGATATTGCCCTGGCCGCTACCGGCAACGACGAGCGAGGGGACAAGCTTGCCCAGCGTTTCGGCACCTCGGATGCCGGCATTGAGGAGGTCTGCGCCCGAGACGACCGCGACAGGCACGGCGGCCCGCTGCAAAGTTTCGCCACGCTGTTGAGCGGTCACGACGATTTCCTGCAAACCACCGCCATTTGTTGCGGCGTCAGCTGCGGTCGAACCACCCACCTGGGCGGGGCCTTGCGGCGAAGCGGTCGATTGTGCCGTGGCGGCAGCTGGCAGTAGCACAACAGCAGCTGAAAACATGAGCCAGGTCTTGCTTGAAATCGCCATATTCCATCCCTTGTTGCCGTTTTGAAACGGCTTGTCCCATCGGTCGCTCCATGACTGGGCGAGCTTACACGGCCGGTTGGCCCGACAGACGGTGATGTACCCGCCATGGCAGCCCGGTCGCTATGCAGCCGCTATACAATTCGCGCCGGAGCGAGTGAGATGGCAGTTAAATGAGGTTGTTACCCCGCAGGTGTAGGGTAAGGCCGTGCGGACTGGTCTTGATCCTCGTCGCTGCCATGCCCGTTTCCCATCACCCAGCCAGTTGGTCGCCTTGAGTCAGCCGCCCTTGTGCAATCTGTGCAGGTAGGTCGACGCAGCGCGGGCGGCCAGATCGTTCAGGAACTCGGCAGCAGGCGTCAGCGGGATATTCGCGCGACGCACCGCACAAATCCGTGGCGCTTTCGAAATATTGCCAACTGCAATCCGCTCCATAAGTCCGGTCGCCCTAATAATTTCCATCCACTGCTGCGGGACTGGAGACAATAGATCGGAGGTGGCGACAATCACCGCGAGGTTCATCGCCGAGGATGCCTGCATGACGATACGTGGTGCAGGCAGGCCGGCGACGGCAAAGACGCTGTTGACTTCGTTATCACTGTCAATGGCCATTGGCGTAGTCACCCAGGACGCACCGACCAACTCCTCCAGGGTGGTCGCCAAACGCCGTGGGTGATTGCGCCGGCAAATGATCATTCGTTCATTTTCGAATAATGTCTCGATCGACAGCGCCGGGTCTACAAAGCCTGTTGCGACCGGCCCATAGTATAAATCGATCAATCCATCCCTGATTTCTGTCTCGAGCATTGGCAGCGAACCTTCAACTAACTTCAATCTGATATTGGGATATTTGACATGAAAGCGGTTTACTATGACCGGTACCATCGCAATTAAAGTGGCGCTTGAACATCCGACTGTAATCATACCCCGGTCGGTACCTTTCAGGTGCTCCATTTCCTCGAGTGTGCGAACGAATTCTGCTTGGATTGCCCTGGCGCGTCGCACGAAAACTTCTCCCGCGCGCGTGAGCGTCATCCCGAATTTGTTGCGCTCGAAGAGCACCACACCAAGCTCGTGTTCGAGCTCCTTGATGCTTCTGGACACGGCCGGTTGGGCCAGCCCGAGGTGCTTGGCGCCCGCGCGCAGGCTTCCCCGCTCGACGACGGCCACGACATTACGCAAATGGTGCAGTTTCATGAGAGTCCTGCGCTAAATCAAGGATCACGCTCGCCCTATACCTGATCGGTAACGACCTCGCGCAAATAATATCTCCTTGGAACCTGGCATGGCAGTTAGGGACAGTGCTGGAGCAGCGGCTTCGGTAGCAGGACGATCGAGAATCGCGTGCCGGCCGCAATAATTGGGATGCCGGACGTATGGTGCAAGATGCTCGGGTGCTGGACGAGGGCGAGTTCCGGCGCTCGATGGACGCCCTTATGGATAGACAAGCTATCGGTGAATTGCTGCAGAACTGGGTTATCTGGCGCGATGCCGGTGATTGGGAGCGGTTTGCAACGGTCTGGCATCACGACGGTCGGATGAACGCTACCTGGTTTCGAGCAAGCGCGGCAGAGTTCATCGACGGGTGCCGCAAGGGGTTTGACGCGGGCATTGTCGGGTTGCACGCGCTTGGCGGGATCAGCATCGATGTCCAGGGCATCCGCGCCGTGGCGCAATCCAAGATGCAGATCCTGCAACGTGGTGAACTGGACGGGGTCGAGGTCGATGTGACCTGCCTGGGGCGGTTCGTCGATGCGCTGGAGAAACGGGAGGGACGCTGGGGCCTGATCCTCAGGCAGCCGGTGTACGAAGTCGATCGCATGGCGCTGGTCGATCCGGACACGTCCATCAAGCTGGATCGGGAACTGCTCGAATCGTTCCCCGAGGGGTATCGCTACCTTGCCTATCTGCAGACCAAGGTCGGGTTCATGGTGTACAAGAACCTGCCTGGCACGCGGGGCCCGCAGATCGAGGCGTTGAACGCGCGCATGGAGCTATGGCTAAGCGGCGCGGATGCCGGGTGCCTCGATTCATGACGATCGGTCTGCCAATCGATCCGTGGTCCCGCCTGAAGGAAGCGTTTGCCTGATGGCTGTGAAGCAACTTGTCGACGGTCTATGGATGATGCCAGGGCTGGTGCACGTCTACATCCTCGACACGCAGGACGGGCTGGCTATCCTGGACACCGGTTTCCCGGGCCGCTCGGCGAAAATACTTGATGCGGTGCGCGCGATCGGAAGAGCGCCGGCGGACATTCGCCACATTGTGCTCAGCCATTGTCATCCCGACCATATCGGCAGCGCGGCCGCGCTGAAGCGCGAGACCGGTGCGACGGTGTGGGCCCATCCCGTCGACGCCCCGATGATCGAAGCCGGGACGACGATGCGGCAGCCGATGTGCGCCTCGCCGGGACTGCGCAACAGGATCGTGGCGGGACTGCTCAGGGGCCGGGTCGCTCAGGTCGAACCGACGAAGGTGGATCGGTACCTCGGCGATGGCGACAGCCCCTCCTTTTCGCCGGACCTGACCGCAATTCACATACCGGGCCACTGCGCGGGGCAGCTTGCATTCTTGTGGAAGCGCCACCGCGGGGTTTTGTTCACCGCAGATGCCTGCGTCAATCATCGCGGCCTCCAGCTACCCGTCGGCACTGAAGACCCCCGGCTGGCGCTGGCCAGCCTGGCGAGACTGGCCGAGTTCGATTTCGACATGTTGTGCGTGATGCATGGCGAACCGATTTTGAGCGGCGCAGCCGAGCAATTCAGGCAGACCGTGTTCGACACGTTCAAGAAGCGGAAGGTTTAGCTATGGCATGTATTTCCACCGCATTGGTCGTCGGCGGGAGCATTGCCGGCATGAATGCTGCAATCGCCCTTGCGCGGCAGGGTGTCAAAGTCGACCTCGTGGAACTGGCCTTCGAGCCTTTGGGAGCGTCGCTCGCCTTTTCAGGCCGCGCTGCCATGGCGTTGGTCGAACTCGGCATCTATGACGAGGTCCGCGAGACCGGCCGGCCGGATACTCCGGGTAGTACCGCGATATCGATCCGCAGCGCGGCGACCGGAGAAATCATCAATCCGGGTCCAGTGCGCCCCAAGTGGCCGGGCGCCGTCGATGCGGTTGGGGTATATCGACCGGTGTTCCTGGAAATCGCGCAAGCCGAGGCCGAGCGGCTCGGTGTTCGGGTGCGCAAGGGCATAAGCTACGATACGTTCGAAGACGGCGAGGACGGCGTAAACGTGGTCTTCACCGATGGTCAAAGCGGAAAATACGACCTGCTTGTCGCTGCTGATGGTATCAGTTCGAAAATACGAGAACGCGTTTTTCCGGACGCGGGCAAGCCGCGATATTCCGGCCAGCTCAGCATCCGGTGGATGGCGCCTGGAGCGGCTGTCCAGGACGAGGGCTGGTACGCATCGTCCAAGGGACGCCTGGGATTCTATTATCTGCCGCAAGGGATAGTCTATGTCGCCGCGGTCATCAACGTGCCGGAATTTCGCTGGTTTACCGACGAAGAGGTACACTCCACCTTTGCAGCGCTGCTGGATTCGATGTCTGCGCCGGCGATCAAGGATCTGCGCAGCCGGCTCAACGATAGCTCCGCGCTCATCGGGCGCCCGTTCGAATGGATACTTCTGCCTGAGACATGGTACAAGGGCCGCATTCTGCTGATCGGCGATGCGGCGCATGCGACCAGCGCGCACATGGGCATGGGCGGGGGCATGGCGCTGGAGGACGCGGCCGTGCTTGGCCAGTCCGTGGCTGCGGCACAGAGCCTGCCGCAGGCGCTCGAGGCATTCATGGCACGTCGCTTCGAGCGGGTCAAAATCGTCGTCGAAACGAGTAACCGGCTCGGCGAGCTGGAGCAGCAAGGGGCTTCGCCAAAGGAGAACGTCGCCCTGCTGACCAAGGCATTTGCGGCGATCGGCGAGCCATATTGATGACCCGGATCGAAACCGAGGTGCTGGTCGTCGGCGCAGGTCCTGTCGGACTTGCGGCGGCGATCGAATTAGGGTTGCGCGGTGTGCGCGTGCTGGTGGTCGAACGCAATGCCCGTGTCGGCGTCGCTCCTCGCGCGAAAACCACGAACGTGCGTACCCGCACTATTCTACGGCGCTGGGGCATAGCTGACCAGCTTGCCGCCGAGGCGCCGTTCGGGATCGACTATCCGAACGACATGGTTTTCGTGACCCGGCTCGCCGAGCACGAACTGGCGCGCTTTTCCAATGCGTTCAATGCCTCGCCGGCATGCTCGCCGCTGTACCCCGAGCACGCGCAATGGATCCCGCAATATACGCTGGAAAAGGTGATGCTGGAAAAGGCGCGGTCGCTGCCGAGCGTGGATGTGCGGTTCGAGACCAGCTTTGTCAGCGCGGAACAAGACCCGGACAAGGTCACCGCGACCTTGCAGTCGGAGGCAGATGGTTCCGTGACGGTAGAGGCGCGATATCTGATCGGCGCCGACGGCGCGCGCAGCAAGGTACGCGAATTGATCGGTGCCAAGCTGGAAGGTCGCCACGGCCTTTCGCATCACTACAACGTCATTTTTCGCGCGCCAGGTCTGGCCGAGGCGCATGGCCACGGTCCGGCCGTGATCTACTGGCAGATCGGCAAGGATGGATTCAGCGCGATCGGCCCGATGGACGCGCCCGATATCTGGGCATTCATGCCGGGTGGCGCCAAGCCCGGCGATTCCTTGTCAAGCGATGAAGCCGCAGCGCTTATTCGCGAGCGCACCGGGATCGACTTGCCGTACGAAATCCTGAGCGCCGACTCCTGGACCGCGAGCGAGTTGCTCGCGGACCGTTACGCGGATCGGCGTATGATCCTGGCAGGCGACGCATGCCATCTTCATCCCCCCGCCGGCGGCTATGGTATGAACATGGGCGTTGGCGATGGCCTCGACCTGGGCTGGAAGATCGCCGCAACGCTACAGGGCTGGGGCGGGGCCGATCTCATTGCGAGCTATGAGGCTGAACGCCGGCCAGTCCATCGCACGGTCATGGACGAAGCCATGGCTAACTACGCCATATATGTGGCGCCGCCGCCGCCGGAAATAGAGAACGATACGGCGCAGGGAGAAGCGATTCGAATCAAGGTCGGAGCAGGCATCCAGGCATCCAAGGGCCGGGAGTTCAATACGCTCGGTACCGTCCTTGGCCTGTGCTATTCCGCTTCGCCGATCGTTGCCGGCGAGGACACGCCTGCGCCTGAACACCACAGCGAAATCTATAGCCCTTCGGCCCGGCCGGGGTGTCTTGCTCCGCATGCGTGGCTGGCCGACGGCCGTTCGCTCTACGATTTGTTTGGGGAAGGCTTCACGCTGCTTGCCGCTGATGAGGCCGAACCGGCGGAAGTCGAAAAAGCCGTTGCTGAGGCGCGGAGTCTTGGCGTTCCGTTAAAGGTGGTTCGCCCAGCCGGCGTAGCCGTTGCGACGCTGTACGGCGCCGGCATGGCCCTGATCCGGCCGGATCAATACGTCGCCTGGCGAGGCGATCGTTGGAACGACCCGCTCGCCCGCGCCATCGGAATGTCGATGTCGGTCGAGGCTGTCTGAGTTCATGCCGAAGCATCTCGGCGACCGAGATATGCTGCATGCCATCGCGTTGTGCTCATGGGAGTCCGGACAATGTCCATCATAAAAATGGTTGATGTGGAATCGGTGCGTTTCAGCGCACCAGACCTCAGCGTTATGGAAAAATTTTTGGAGGACTTCGGCATGGTCAAAGCCGAAGATAACGATGATGGCGTATTGCGCATGCGCGGGACGGGCGATGCGCCCTTCATTCATGAAACGGTGCAGGGCGCCGCGGGTTATTCTGCGGTAACCTTCAGGGCAGCCAGTCTGGCTGATCTTGATGCCCTGGGGGAGGCAGACAATCTCCCGATAGTCGCGGCTAAGGGGCCGGGCGGTGGCAAGATGATCGTGTTGACCGACCCCGATGGCTTTACCGTAGAAGTCGTAGCGGGCAAAACCCGATCGGAACAATTACCGCGCGGATTGCGCGGGCCATGGAACCTTATCGATAATCACGGGCGGCGTAACATACCCCGACGCGTGTCCGTCGGCGCAGCGCACGTCGCCAGGCTAGGCCATATAGTGCTGGGCGTCTCGGATTTGGCGGCAACGTGGCAATGGTATGAAAGCCGTTTCGGATTGTTGCTTTCAGACAAGGTGTTCGCACCGAACGGCGATGTTGCCGCACTGTTCATTCGCTGCGATCGCGGCGCAGAACTGGTCGATCACCATACTCTCAACTTCGCTGCTATCCCAGGAGTTGCGCCCCAATTCCATCACTGTGCGTTCGAGGTTGCGGATTTGGACGATCTGATGGTCGGCAACAGGCACATGGCCGCTGCAGGACATGGCCAGGATTGGGGCGTCGGACGGCATATACTGGGGAGCCAGATATTTGATTATTGGCGTGATCCTTGGGGGCACCGCATCGAGCACTGGACCGATGGCGACGTCTTCGACGCCAGTTCTCCGGTCAATCATACAGATATTCCCACGATGATGGGGCATCAGTGGGGACCAGCGCCTCCGCCCGATTTCGGCGGCTGAACCAGCCAGACTAGTGATACTGCCAGGCCGCAGTCATGTGTTGCAGGAAAAGGACCCGGATGTCACGGTCACGGCGCTCGAACGTTCCTTTCAAGCTGAAAGGCAATCGGCGATCAACGTCGCTTGAGATCGAAAGCCACGGTTTCACGATCCCAGGTCGCCGCCGTGCAACCATCGTCGCGTAACTGGTACTTCATGATCTTGCCGGTAGGGTTGCGGGGCAGATCGGCGCGAAATTCGATATATCGCGGAATTGCGAAATACGGGACATGATCGATCGCCCAGGTACATAATTCGTGCTCGGTCAAGTCCGCGCCTTCGCGCAGCACGCAGGTGACCTTGACGTCGTCTTCGCCCATTTTCGACAATACCGCGTGCACCGCCACGTCCATGATCGCCGGATGCCTCTGGAAGGTCGACTCCATCTCGAAGCTTGAGATATTTTCGCCTCGGCGGCGCAGATAATCCTTTTTACGGTCGACGAAGTGAAATTCGCCCGTCTCATCGAACTTGCCGATGTCGCCCGTGTGCAACCACAGGTTGCGCATTATCTTCAGCGTTTCGGTGGGCCGGTTCCAGTAACCTTCGAACATCACGAAGGGGCGCTTCGGCCGGCACAACACCTCACCGCTTTGGCCAACCGGCAGCGGGTTATCGTGGTCGTCGACGATGATGACGTCAAATTCCTCGCCCATCTTGCCTGATGTGCTGGGATCGGTCTTGTCTTCCAGCGGTCCGTAAGTCACCATCGCGGCTTCCGTCAGCCCGTAGCCGGCTGCGCCCATCACTTGTGTGCCGAAGCGATCGCGCCACCGTTGCTGCAGGTCCAGCGGGAAGGGCGCCGCGCCAACTACCCGAAGCTGCCCAAAACACCGCTTCGACGAGTCATTATCCGGCGCGGCAGCTATCAGCGGGTGCATGCTGCCAAGCAGGCTGGCGATCGTCGCACCCGAGCGTTCGATGTCCGGCCAGAAGCCCGATAGCGAGAACCGCGGGTATATCGCAGCACGGCCTCCGGCCATCATCGTGGACAGCACGGAAGTCGTGGCATTCATATGGAACAAGGGCAGCGCCGTCCACAGGATGTCGCCGGGGCGCCGGCCGATGCAGTAGCTCGACTGGCGCGCCAGATTGCAGGCGTAGCCATGGCTGATCATGCAGCCCTTGGATGGGCCGGTCGTTCCGGAGGTATAAATAAGCATGGCGAGATCGCCCGGCAGATTGATCGGAAATACGGCGTCATTGCCCGCGATGAACGCATCGGCCAACGGCTTTACCGCCATAGCGCCGCCATCGGCTGCGGGAACCGCGCCGCGCACCAGCACCGTTCGGACTGCAGATAGCCCGTCAGCGACAGCAAATATCCTTGCTGCATAATCGCTTTCCGCGATTACCAGCGCCGCACCGGCATCGTCGAGCTGGTGGCGCAGAAATTCGCCCTTGTAAGCGGTATTGACGGGCACCGAGATCGCGCCAAGCTTGTTGATGGCCAGCCAGGTAAAAATGGCGTCCACCGTGTTGTCGAGAATGGAGGCCACGGTATCGCCCCGCAACACGCCGAGCGCCGCCAGCCCGTGTGCCAGGCGGGAGGATTGGCGGTCGACTTCTGCATATGTGTAAGTTTCGCCTGAAAAATCAAGCACAACGTCGTCACCATGTGCTGCCGCACTTTCGGCGAGTACGCCGGTGATGGTTTCGCCGTGACCGGCCTGCCAACTTGCCATTTTACCCTCTTTCCCAACCCTACAAAGTTTCACCGGATCGTTCACGCCATGTGGCTGAAACTGACGGTTCGTCAGTTATATCGCAGGCAGATGTAGGTGTAAACTGTTTTAGTGCCCAACGATGCTCACATAGTGTTCTAGGGTGCGGACTCACTACAGCCACCAGATGACAGCGGCGGCGATGCTGATTG
>CAXTOI010000013.1:0-20533 GCA_964245645.1 uncultured Novosphingobium sp.
CCTTTCGTTCTTGTCCTGATTGGCGCAGAATCCCGTATGCCAATCCGTCCCGAACACCGCTGGCTGTATCCGATCGACTGGACCGAATTATCGGCGCTCGTCCGCTTCAAGCGCGCGAAGGGCCGATGCGAGCATTGCGCGCGGCCCCATGGCGTCCTGGTCCGACATTTGGGTGATGGCCGTTGGTACGATGAAGACAGGCAGTGCTGGCGCGACGATCGGGGCCGGCGGCTGCGCGGGCCATCATCACCTGATCGTTTGCCCACCCAACTGCGCATGGTGGAGCTTGCCGGGCACAGCGTGTTTCGCGTCACACGCGTGGTGCTCGCCAGCGCGCATCTCGACCATGACCCCACCAATAATCGTCAACGCAATCTCGCCGCGCTGTGTCAGCGCTGCCACCTGGCGCATGACCGGCCGGAGCATCGCCGGCAAAGATGGGCGACGCTGTTTTACCGCAAGGCGTCGGGCGATCTGTTCCTGGGCGCGTACCGATAGCGGTTGGGTTTGATGCCGGCGGCTGTTGCCAGAACGTTGTTATTGCCGGGATTAATTGCCATTCATCTTGCGAGCGAAGCGCGCCGTTTCTCGCGCTTTTCCAGGACATCGGCCCAGTCGTAGCCAGCCTGGCGCGGCCGATCATGAATGATGAGAAGGTCAGGCCGAAAGTAAGTTTGTCGTGCCTTCATGCCGGCAAGGCGTCCCTCAGCATCATTATCTTCGGCAACGATGAGTTTGCGCAACGTCTTGGGCAATTCGAGCAGCTGCAGACGCCGCGCGCCGAAGCTGGCCCAGCAGGTGACGCCGGTAAGCGTGGTGTAGGCCGCCGCGGTGGCAAACCCCTCGCCAATCGCCAGCACGGCCGGATCGCTCTGCCCTGGCCGCCATGCGGCTGTTCCCAATATGCCGAGTGTAGCCTTGGCCCCCGCGGTGCCGTCGGCGGTCAGCATGATGCGCTGGATGCCGCACAGCCTGGCATTATCGTGTGCGGCGACCAGCAAAGCAGGCACGAACACGGTGTCGGGTTTTCCGCCGAACGGGCATTGGGGATGAAACCGGATATCGGGCACGTCGGCATCGAGATGCCGACGTGCTAAGTACCGCTCGGCACAAGTGCCCGCGATCGGCAAGCCTTGGTCCCAGATCCGTCGCGCTGCCTCGGTGCTGTTCATGCGCTTTGGTGTTGGCTCGCGCGGCAAAGATGGCGGCAACGGTCCGGGCACGATACCACGCAGGCCGCGCAGTACCGCAGCGGCATCGCATCCGGCAAAACAAGTCACCAGCAGGCCGCGTTCGCCTTGGCGGATCGACAGGCTCGGCGTGTGGTCGCCATGGACCGGACAACGGCACATCGCGCTGAAGCCATGCCATTTGCCGCCAAGGGCCTCAACCAGGCGTAAGGTATCGTAATTAGGGCGCAGAGCGACCAGGGCCATTGCCTGTCTCCTTCGCCAACCCGCTCTCCCTCCCCTCCACACCTACAAAGCCGTTATCCAAACGGTCATCCACGACCTTATGCTCGGTCCTCCGCTATCTGCCACCGCCCGGCTCGGGTTATTTATGTTGAGCGGTCGCGTGCAAACTATGTCCCCATGGATCTTTATTAGTGTCAGTTCTGACTGCGCCTCGGTAGGTTGAACAAAAGTTCGTTCGTACCTGCCCTGACACTCAAACGCCAATCAAAGAATGATTTGGATTGATCGACTAGGGCAAACAAATCCACGGCCATTAGACCCAGAATTGGCCGTTCGGGTCTCCTTTTCTGAGTTTCGGCATTGGACACTCGTGAATCAAGGATTCAACTCGTCTAAACAGTAAAATTAGTTAATCACGGCATCCTGCCTTAGTTTTTGGTGATCTTCGGACCCAGATAGAGGATCGCAAGCTTGCGTCGTTCCGGCGACAGCGGCCATTCAAAGTGCATCCGGAAAAATCGATGACTGATCTTGCCGTGCCAGGGTGCGAAGATCTCGCGTCCGTCCGCTCCCTCAAAGGTCATGTCGCGGCCGAACTTCTGCTCGTTGGTGGCGGATTCGCCGGTGAAGTACGCCCGCTCGCCCTTGAAGTGTACGTCGATGACAGCTTTGGACCTTGACCCCTCTGCGCCGTCGTCACTTCGGCCTGCCATGTATTCGTCAAGCATGCCCATAAGGGCTAGGGCACGGTCTCGGATGGTTGCCTCGAAGGGCTCTCGGGCGAGCATCGCATTGGCGTGCAGGTCCGAAATCTCGAGGTGGCGGAAGCGCGCGCGCGCGCCTTCGACCAGCGCCTGCCAGGTCGCGATCGGCGGACCGCTTGCCAGCGCATGATCGACTAGGCTCTGTGGGCTCCAGTGGTTGCGGACAGCGTACCGGCCGTAGCGCTCCTCTCGCAACCCGTGGTCAACCTCCAGGGGATCGACCGCGTAGTCCGTTTCGCCGCCTTCAAAGCTGTAGGCCGCGCAGTCCTCACCACTTTTAATGCGGCGGGCGGCCTCGCCAAGACCGCTCGCCGTCACCTCAGCGTCGGCATACTCGAAAAAGTCGTCTACTTCGTCCAACCGGTCGTCGTCGACAAACGGCCCGGTTCGATCGAGCCAAGTGAACGCCGCCGTTCGGAGGTCCTTGTCCCTGCAGGCATGCAGGAATTGCCGGACGGATATGCCCGGGGCCGCCATCGCCTCCCGGAGTGAGCGCGTGGTGCGCAGGTTCTGCTTGATCGCCGGGACCCTTGCGCGCGCACCCATGAGGTCGCGCAGCGTCCCCTCAAAGCGTGAGATGTCGGCGAACTGTGCCTGGAGCGAAGCGTCGTTCAGGTACCAGCGCATTCATTCCCACCCCGCTAGGCGAGAGACGTCCTTATCGCCTTGGTCGAAGAAACCTTCTGGCCATTCGTCGATGCGGCCTTCGCGATCGACCCTGGGGGTTGTTACGCCGTGCCCCTCAGGGGAGGCGCCAGCAAAGAACAGCAGGCTAACGTCCTCGGACGCGATGACCCCGTCCCTCACCGCGAGGCGAGCACCGTTGAGGACATGGTCGCTGTGCGTTTCGACCAAAAGTTGAATGCCTGCGGCCGCGAAGGTCGCGAGCATTCTCCCCATGCGCGACTGGGCTTGGGGGTGGAGGTGCGCCTCCGGGCTGTCGATGACCAGGATGTCGCCGCGCTGGGCCGCGAGCAGGGCGACGAGGATCGGGAACACATAGGTCAGGCCGTAGCCCACGTTCGCTGGACGACGCCATTCGCCTGTCGCGGACAGCCGGAACTGCAGCGCAAGCGTGGAGGCGACGGGTAGTGCCTGGACGTTGGCGTTGGCGCCCGCGGCGAGGCGGTCGAGCCAAGCGTCTACCTGTCTACGGAACGTTGTGCCTACGCTATTGTCCATGCAGCGCTCCGGCGGTACGTCCGTATCTGCGAGTTCGTGATACCAGTAGCTCGCAAAGCGTCCGTCAACGCCAACGTCTGCCACCCGGGCATCACTTCGGTCAGGAATCGGAAAGGAGTCCGACGGTCCGGTGCGCACCGCCCCCAGGTGAACAAGCCGGTCGAGCCGGTCCACCAACCCTGGCATAGGCAGGCCGCCTTCAGCCCCCCGGGCCTGTAGCACCCTCTCGCCGGCCTTGGCTGACACGTCGAGGGTAAGCTGCCCCTCGTCGAACCCGATTGTGAAGCGCGTAGCTCCGCCGCGTTGTCCCGACCTTATGACATCGCCTGCCGATCCGAGACGCACGATGTCCCCGTTAAGGGGCACCTCTCCGTCAAGGCCAGACGAGCCCCATGCGCGTATACGGGCGGCCTGCGCGAGAAGTAGCAGTGGCTGAAGTGCGGTAGACTTGCCTGCCCCGTTGAAGCCGGTGAACAGCGTCAGCGGCGCCAACGGCACCCAAAGCTCGTCGAAGCACTTGTACGCCTCAAGGCCTAGGGACGCGATCGTCGTCATGACGCAAAAGGTTCCAGGGCTCGCTGCAGGGTGCCAAAGCGCATCTTTACCGCCTGCGTGCTGTTCGTTGAGTAGGTGATAGAGCGCGCGAAATCCTCGTCTCGGACGAGACCCTCAATAATTTCCCTTAGTTCATCGTCGTCAGACTCTTCGAGGTCTGCAGCGAAACGGGCGAAAATAACGGCGCTGACTTCGAAGAGGGATATGTTGATGACACTACGCCCGGCATTGTCTAACTCGGACGCGAGCGACTTTCGGAACGCGTGTTGACCAAACAGCCGGCTGCTAAGCGCCATCGCTGCGTCGAAGTTGACCCTAAGCTCAGTGCGGCTCGTAGGGTCCAAGTTGGCGAGGCGCTTGAGACCCTGTGCCAAAAAGCTGTCCATGTCACCGGTCGTGTAGCTCTCCCATCCGAGCAGCGAAAAGGCGCAGAACCGGTTTATGGCCTCCCTGTCCCGCATGGCTTTGCTGTCTAGGGACCCAGCAGTTGCGTCTTGGAACGGTTTACCCTCTGCAGCGGCTTTGAGCCACTGCGTCGCGGGTCCGTTGTAGAGCGCATTGCGCATTTGCTGCCTGGTCAGCTGTGCTCCGCTGTTTACCCGCTCGAAGATATCAAGCCGGGCCTGCTCGGGCGCCTTCGCGTCCAAAATGTACATGGTGAGTTGAGTATCAAAAACACGCTCTTGCAAGTTGAGCGGCAGCTTCTCAAAGGTCTTGCCCTCGAGTTCGTGCGAGCCGGTGCGCTCGCCGCTCACGAGGCCGGTCAGCCGCAGCTCGTTACCTAGGAACCGCGCGAAGGTGGTCAGCCGCTGTAGTCCGTCGACGACGATGATACGGCCATCAGGTGCCTCGGCGACGTAGAACACTGGGAGAGGGATGCGCATGACACAGCTCTCGATGAGCTTGGACTGTTTGGGGTTAGCCCACACGAAGTCGCGCTGGAAGTCGGGATCCAGGATGTACCTGCTTTTTTGGATGCGTGAGACCACCTCGCCAACCGTCCGTTGCTCAGTCCGAACGAAGACTGCGTCGAGCGGATAGTCTCCCCAGCCATCGCCGGGGGTGGTGTCGATGCCCCCGATCTGTTCCGTCGTGGTGTCAGGGGCTTCCAAAGGGTCCTCTGGGGTCGACGACATTACTTAGCTCCAGCTTTCTGTAAGGGTTGCGACTACGCCGAGCCTATTCGCACAATATGTTATTGGCGTAACTAGGCCTTGGTGGAAAGCCGCTTCTCCGGGCCTGCGTGGTCCGGCTACGTGCGTCGGGTCGGCGCGCGGGGCTTCACCGTGGCACTTGGGATGGCGAGCAATTGGCTTAAGTGAGGGCCGAGCTCGCCGCCGCCCTGCAACTCTGGTGTTTATCGTGACAATGAAGGCGCTTTAGGCGCGGTCTCTAGAAGGTGGCCGCCCGAACAGCCGGTCCGCTTGCTTTCGTTTGACTCGCTCATCCGCGGCCTGGCGACGTCAGGTTGCTTCACAATCCGCTTGGGATGAGCGAAATTCCGATAGGCTCGATTAGAGACGCCCAGCCATGCCGGTCAATCACCTCGTTGCTGTGAAATGGTTTCCGGCCAACTGCGCGATCTATCGACCAGGTGATGTGGTATCTTCGACCGTCCGGGCGATGAGAGTTTCCGTCAATTTCTACTATAAGCGCTTCAAGGCCGAACCCATCATTGGTTATCCCAATGATATCGACCGTGGCCGCTGCAGGCAGCGTCTGTTCTTGCGATCCACCAAAAGTCACGTGCTCGGCGATCACGTCCGGCCAAGCCGGAGGGAATATGCCGAGAAGGAGAATTCGCTCGTTCTGATCCAAGGACCAACCTCGTCGCGTCATGAGCCCTCGACAGCTATATCACTTCTCCTGCACTCTTGGCCGGTAACCACCTCCATCCGAGTATCTTCAAATTTCGCAGTTGTCGCGTCGCGAGAAAAGAGCCGCCGACCGCTAAACCGCGCTATAGCTTTACTTGCAGAGAAATGGTGAAACCCAAAAACTTGCTTTTTTTATCACCTTGCGAGCGACACCATTGGCTCACGCGGGCACGGTTGCTGTGGACGTGCCTGTAAATACGAGACAAGATACCGGCATGGAGGGACCGCGCGAGGATGACCGAGACACCTGATGGCCTGGTGACGGACGACGAGCTGCGCTCAGTCGCCGCGACCCGCGCGAGGAAGGTCGACCAGAAGACGATCTCCGCAGGCTCGGCGGCGGCGCTCGACATGAAGCTCGCAGCGGAAGAAGCCGACGGCTGGAGGCTTGGCAAGCGCAACCTACGCTCGATCCGCCTCGAACGCGACAAGCCTGTCGATCGGCTGCTCGAGGACGACGTCTGGACGCTCTTCCACCGAATGGGCTTCGACGCCCTCAATCGTGACCGCACCTTCTCGATCGAAACGAAGGACGGCGCCCGCCGGCAGATAGACGTCCTCGCGAAGGACGAAGAGACCGTGTTCGTGGTTGAGTGCACCCATTCGCGCGACGGCGGCAGCAAGTCGATCAAGCAGCTTCTGGACAAGATCGGGGCGATCAGGGAGGACTTGGTAAGCTGGGTCCACGCGAGCTTCGGCCGCAGCCCGAAGCTCAAGGTCAAGATCGCCATCGCCACGCGAAACGTTGACGTCCGCCCTGCCGACCGGGAGCGGGCTGCCCTCGCCGGCGTCCCGATCATCACCGAGGCCGACCTAGAGTACTTCCAGCGGCTGACGGGCATCCTGCGCTCTGCGGCTCGCTACCAATTTCTCGGCCGCTATCTTAGGGGCGAGAAAGTGGAAGGCTTGCGAAACCGCGTGCCGGCGACCCGCGGCCGAGTCGGCGACACGACCTTCTACAGCTTCCTCATGTCGCCACACGACCTGCTGCGCATCGCCTACATCAGCCACATGGGCAAGACGTCGAACGACGACTTGGAGACCTATCAACGCATGGTCAAGCCCTCGCGCCTTAAGGCGATCGGCGCCTATCTGGACGGCGGCGGCACCTTCCCAACCAACATCGTCGTCAACATCAAGCTCGACTCGCTCAGCTTCGACCTCCACGAGAATTTCGGCCAGACGTCGACGGGAATGCTCAACCTGCCTGGTCAGTATGGCTGCGCCTGGGTGATCGATGGCCAACACCGGCTCTACGGCTACGCTTATGCCGGACGGGCCGCGGAAGACGACGACTCCGTCGTCTCGGTGCTCGCGTACGAGAACATGGCCGTCCGCAAGGAGGTGGAAATGTTCGTCGACATCAACACTAAGCAGGTCAAAGTTCAGCGTAACCTGGTCAACGAGATCATCTCCAGCCTCGATATCGAGGACGAAGATCCGCGCAAGCGGCTGGCCGCCATAGCCGCACGCACCATACTGCGGCTCGACGGGGACAAGAGCTCGCCCGTGCGGGGTCGGATCCTTACCGTCGGCGAGCAGAAGGATTATTTCCGCTGCCTCACGCTCACGTCGCTTGCCGACGGCCTGGAGGGCAATAATCTCCTAGGCACCGTCCACGGCACGTTCGGACGAAAGGGTGGCGCCACCCTCCAGCCCGGGCCTCTCGGCGGCCCGTCGGATAAGCCTTCCGCCATGATGGACAAGGCCGCCGCGGCACTCGCGGGTTACTTCTCGCTGTTCGCCGACGGTGCACCGGAGCACTGGGCGCTCGGTGACGCAAAGGGCGGCTATCTCTGCACGAACCTCGGCTCGCGCGCGCTGCTCGTCCTGCTCCGCAAGCTCATCGTGTTCATCGAGCGCGACGGGACCAGGGCGTTCTCGCTCGCCGCGGACGAGATCGTGGACATGGTGGCACCTCTTGCGCAACATGTCGTCGAGTTTTTCCAACAGGGATCGAGCGCCGATATCGCCAGCTTTCGCAACCGCGGCAGCTCGCTAGCCAGCGTCGATCAGAACGCGCTGCAGATGATGGCGATCATCCACTCCGCCGACGGTGGCTTCGATCCGCCGGAGGTGAAGCGCTACCTCGACAGTCAGGACGCCGAGGGGACGAAACGGGCGCACGACATGATTCAGGAGATCAACCGCATCCTGTTCGGCGACGTCATCGCCACGCTAAAGGGCGCATATGGCGAGACGCGAGACGCTTGGTGGAACCAGGGCATCCCCAAAGTCATCAAGAACGAAGCCGACAAGCAGTTCAACAACGATAACGGCGAGAAGGAGCGGTGGCGCTACCTCTACTTCATCGACTATCTCGGCATCGTCCTGCACGAGGGGAACTGGGAGCTTTTCAAGGACCGCTACAACTTCTACGGCAAAGGCGCCAAGGCCTCGCTGGTGCGCTGGATCGCCCGGATCAACAAGGCCCGGACTGTTACCCACCATGCCGAGAAGGGGCCACTGTCACGCGACGAGGTCGCCTACGTCGAACGTGTGCACGAACTGGTCAAGCGGCACATCGAGGGCGGGACCCCTGTGGAGGGCCGCAGGCAACTTCTGTTCGACGAACGCGACGCCGAGGGCCAGAAGACCAAGGAGCCAGAGGCGGCGTAATCTAGACGATGGGGCGCGGGCAGTCTGATCGAATTGCAGGCATGGCTTATGAGAAGTCATCGCCATATTCTTCCGTCAGGACCCTGCGCGCCTGTGCCAAGCACTGCGGCGAGAGCCCGCGTTCCAGGTTGTTCCAGACCTCGCGCAAGAGTTCCTGACGCGCTGCGAGCTCGATCGCCTCAGTGTCCAGCTTAGGCCCGGCGCCGCCCAGAGCGCGTATTGCCTCGATCTTCACGTCCGCAAGCTGCGACCCGACGGCCTGCAGCGAGACCGAGGTCGTGGGATCGGCATCCCGGGAGGCCGTCGCGACGCGCTTCTGAAGCTTCGTGACCTCGGCCGATATCTCGATTAGACGGTTCTGCGACCGGAAGCCGGCGCTCTTCGCCGACCCAAACGCCTTCTCCATCTCCTCCGCCTTGTCGGATAGCTTCTCCAGCGTCATCTGACTCGCATTTGATATCGCGTAGGCGTCGCGCCCCAGCTCCGAAGCAACGACGCCAAGCTGCCGGCGCACCTGTTTCCAGGCGCCGTCCTCCTCGAAGGTGTCACGCCGCGCGTTCGGCACGAGTGCGCCTGCTGCCACGAACACCTCACCAACAAACCAGTCTGGGAAGCGAATGAAAGACTTCGCGTGCTTCTGGAAGACTTCGCGGAAGATCTCTGTTCCATCGATCTGGATGTTTTTGATCCGGACTCGGATCCCGCTGACGTTCGGATCGAGATAAGATCCGGGCTGATCCTTCTGCCCGACCCATAGCCACCAGCGACCCTCCTTGTCGAACTGCGTCCAGAACCGGTCCACATCGACCATCCCGGCTTGGGCCACCTCGTGCCGGGCCCCGTATAACTTGTGAATTGGCACGGGGTTCTTTTGCCCATCACGTATCGTCACGCGGACCTCGTCGATCGCGATGCCGACCTGTGCCTCCATTTGGCGTAGTTGCGCTCGGAACGGAAAATTTTGGGCGTAAGGGACCGGGCCGACCTGCGAAATGAAGGCGCTGAGCTTATTGAACTCTGTGCATTCATCGGGTGCGTCGCGGAAGCCCTCGAGGCGCACCTCGAGGAAGTGGGGTGGGTCGCCGGCCTCGGCCGGCCCTATCGTGGCGGCGACGCACTTGATCAGGACCTGTTCGGCTGGAAGGTTCGATCCCTTGCCTGGCGACATCAGTTCGCGCATCAGGTCGCCATCGAACACCACGACCGTTTTTTCGTCCTCGCCAACCGCGCGCGTAGTGAACGTGACCTTCGAGCTAAACACGATACCGGCAAGTCGGCCGATGCCCCTGAAGCCGGCATCACTCCTGTGACTCTTGCCAGATGCACCTACAGCAGTGAGCACGCCAACGGCGTTGTTTGCGGATATCCCGCCCCCATTGTCGCGAATAGTCAGCCCGTTGTGGTCAGCGTGCATCTCAATCTCGATCAGCCCCTCGCCCTCCGCCAAAAGGTCCGGCGTGGCGGAGCGGATCGCATCAAATCCGTTCTGGATGTATTCGCGGATCGCGTTGCGGGACTCGCCGTACATCCCGACCGTCAACGTCTCCAAAATGAAGCCGCCGAAATAGGGTTGCACCTGGATCGTGCGGATATCAGTCATAATTCCTCCTCCGGGTCCGCCAAATAGACGTGGGCGGGATCCCGCAGTCCAATCTCGTGGCGCAACCCGAACAGTCTGCCGAAGTCGTCTGTCTGCGCCACCTGCTCGAACGGGACGCCCAGATGGGCGCACGCGGCGCGGACCAGCCGCTCGCCGGACACCCGCTCCTCGCTGCCCATCAATTCCCGCAGTCGCCATTCTTTGCGGAACTGTGTCGGCTCGAGGACCCGCTGACCAGCGATGCGCAGTTGGCCCAGCTCCTCCGGGCCTTCGCTGTCCATTTCGATTTCTATCTCGGCCCGGATGACGGCATCACGAGCGCCCGGCAGACGGATCGGCCTGTGCACAGACCGCTCTACTTTCGCTCGAACCGCCGCGAGCGCCGCCTTAAGGTGTCCCACTCCCTCCATGCCCCATAGGATATCGAGGGCAGGGCTGGAGGGCGGGAGCCTCGCCTCGTTGTCCTGGCGATCGAGATAGGCCGAAGCCAGAAGTCCTGCATATAGGTTTCCCGAAGTCTTGTGAGGAAGCGAGAGCAGCGCCGAGCAGAGGTCGGCGGCGGCACTCGTCCAACCCGCCTCGCCGACGCGCGACCGGTCACCCACCTCCCGCGCGAACGATACCAGCGCGTCGTCGTCGCGATCCTTCAGGTTCGCCTCGTTAAGCATCGCGCCCAGGCCCTCGCCACCGTCCAGGGCGGCGGCGGCGAGCGCCACAAGCGCAGCCGCCTCGCCGGCCACTTTACCACGCGATCTCGTCAGCACGTCCCGCAGCCTCGCCTTGGTGTAGAGAACTTTCGGCCCGTCCCGCCACTCAGCCCTCACCGCCGGGCCGGGCGACCAAAGTCCGTCCGCCGTAGTGTCCCCGGTTGGAAGCGTGATGCGCTGGACCAGCGCGACGTCTTTGAACGCGTCCGCCGCTGCTGGCCGCATGCGTTTGAGCAGGAAACCGAGATATGGCGAGTCGAGAAGCGCGAGGTTCCGGACGCCGGCGACCGACCTGGCCTCCGCCAGCAGCAATGGGTGCGGGCGGGGGATGGGCTTCAACCGCTCTGCCGCCAGCATCTCGGCATCCATGCCGGCGTTGGTTCCCCCACCCAAATACCAGTCGCTCTTGCGGTCGTTTGTCAGTAACATGATCGTTCTGGCACGCTGTAACTTCGCATGCTGGAGGACTTCCTTCCACAGGATCAGGTCGCCCCATTTGTTGTGGCCGACCATCTTGGGATCGTCGTCGTCCTCTCCATCCGCATCCTCCTGCACACGAGCATTGTCGCCAGAAGCCAGCTCGGGTCGCGCGCGAGCTACCGCGCGACCCGATGGCTTCTCCTTCTTATTGCGATCGCCGAAGCCCGGCGGTAGTCGGCCCGAGAAGCGCGCGCCGCCAATCACCTCTATGCCGTCGATCTCGTCGAAGACGTTTGTGCGAGCGGTCGAATGGCGGTTTATGAAGCCGATTACCGCAGCCGCGTTGGCAGGGTAGGCCGCCGACCAGGCACTCAGCAGGTCGGCCAATCCCGAAGCCTGCTCCAGCACGCGGCGTGCCTGCACGCGGTTCGCGTTTGGTGCTCCCTCGCCGAGTGGAACATCAAGATACGGATGAAGGACCGAGTACAGGCCGCCTACTTTCCGCAACTTGTCAGAGGTCTCGGCCAGATTGGTCACCACCGTCTTCGAAACGTGGTGGCGGAGATACTCGTGTCCAGCCCAGAGCGGCACATGGAGGCGCCCACGGCACTCGCCCTCTAGGCAGTCAAAGAGCTGGTTCCGCGCGACGTCGCCGATCTTGGTCAGCCACATCAGCATTGAGGTGTCGATGTAGACGTGCGTGTTCGAGTCCGACAGCAGATCGGCTATACGACCGAGGAAGTCGTCTGCACTTTCCTCGGCGATCGGTATCGCCAGCAACGGTGCCGGTGTCTTTGCAAGGCCAAGCCTGCGCGCCATTGCGTCCAGGATGGTCATTTGGCGACCCGCCGCACGACACGGCAACTCCGCATCGGCCATACGATCATCCAGTTATTCCCCCCACAGGTCCAGATGATGCCTCCGTCGGACGGCCCCGTCAACCAAACAGGGCCTTTGCCACTCCCATCAGCGACGGCCGTGGGCAGCCCGCCTTGCAAATCCGCACTAGATGACTGCAGAAACTTCTCGCCGCGCTCGAGCGCCTTTCGCTGATTGGCAGGACTGAGGCTGCGGCAAAGCGTTCCGTTTATCCGATCGGCTGCGCTGAACGGGGTGTCCACATCCTTCGTTTCGTTGCAAGTTGCATTCCAGGGATGCAATTTCGGGAACAAGCGACCATGGAAAAGCTCAGGATCGATTGTATCTCGGGCACGTCCGCGAGCCGTCCGGTCCTCATGGGATTTGCACAGGCGCGCGATCTGCACCGATTAAGCTACGCTGATGTTCTCGACGAGGACACTGGCCGTGGCTATCAACGGCGCTTCAACGCCCAGCATAGCCTCGACTTCCGGCGCTATATCCAGCGACCTAGGAGCTCGACCATCCCGCTCACCTTCAACCTTCGGCCCGAGACAGCCGGCTCCTGGGTAGTGTCACACTTGGAGGGCCGCGGCGCAATCATCGAGATCAACCCGAACGCGAGCCGCGTGATGACACAGGTCGATTGTCAGCACCGGCTCGGCCACCTCGACGACCTTGACGTGATTCTGCCCTTCATGGCCTATGTCGGCCTCGACGCGCGCGAGGAGATGGAGATCTTTAGCGTGATCAACGGCAAGGCCAAGGGCCTTAGCGCCAGCTTGCTTGACTTCCACGACGGTCGCCTCGCGGCCGATCTCGCCGGCGACCGACCCGAGTTGTTCATTGCCCTGCACCTTAACAACGAGCCGGCCTCGCCCTGGTATCGCCAGCTAGACTTGGGCGGCGCTTCGACCTCGGGCATGTCACGCCGGGCGTCGTTGCGAACGCTTCAGAAGTCGGTGAAGCGCTTCCTCGCGCGCTCCCACATCCTTCGGACTGAATCAGTTGAGACCGCCGCCAAAACCGTGCTGGACTACTGGACGGCGATAGCGGCGGTCCTACACGAAGAATGGATCAAACCCCGGCGGCACCTGGTCGCGAAGGGGATTGGCGTATACGCACTGATGGACGTGGCAGCCGATCTCTGGCTCGAGCGCCGGGATGGGACGCTTGCCGACCAGCGCTTCTTCGCGCAGAAACTCACCGACTTCGCCACCGAGATCGACTGGTCGTCCGGAGGCGACCTCGCGGGCCTCGGCGGCGAATCCGGCGCCAAGGCGGCGGCCACCCACATTCGCGCGGTGCGCCGGCGCATGACCGTGAAGGCCGTCGCCAATGGCTAACCGCAACATCTTGCTCATCGAGCCCGGCTACAAGAACAAGTACCCGCCGCTTGGCCTGATGAAGCTCGCTCAGTACCACGGCGAGTACGGCAAACGCGACCGCGTGAAATTCATTAAGGGCGAGGACCGTAGCGTCATGGGGGAGGCGTGGGACCGCATCTATGTCACTACACTGTTCTCGTTCGAGTACGTGAGGATCGCCGCGACAATCGACTTCGCGCTCGAGATCGCGAACGGACACGCCGACAAGGTATTCGTTGGCGGCATCGCCGCCTCGCTCATGCACGAGCGTTTTCTCGATGAGCCGAAATGGGCTGGCGTGCGCTTCATCAAGGGGCTTTTGACCGGACCGCCCGCGACCGCGCTCGAGCTCGACGATTTCTCTGAGGAACTCTATGCCGACGACCTGACGGGCACGCCAATCGAAGACCTGGTCCCCGACTACTCTATCCTCGACCAGGTCGAATACTGCTATCCTGTTCGCGACGCCTACTTCGCCTACTGCTCGCGTGGCTGCATCAGGAAATGCCACTTCTGCGGCGTGCCCAAGCTGGAGGGCGCGATGCGTGACACAGACTCGCTCACCGCCATCGTCAGGGCGATCGAGGAACGCTACGGTCCCAAGAAGGATCTGATCCTGATGGACAACAACGTCGTGGCGTCTCCGCGTTTTAAGGATATTATGGCGGAGATCCGAGACCTGGGGTTTACGCCGGGAGCGAAGCTGCACCGGCCCGGCCGCCCGCCAGTCCAGCGCCGTGTCGACTTCAACCAGGGTGTCGACGCCCGCATTCTCTGCAAGGACCCGATGTATCTGCGCGAGCTGGCGTCGATCTGCCTGCGCCCGCTGCGCATCGCGTTCGACCATCTCGGCGTGCGCAAGCCCTATGAGCAGGCTGTGCGCTACGCGGCCGAGCACGGCCTGACCGAGCTCTCAAACTACATGCTCTACAACTTTCATGACGGGCCCGAGGACCTGTTCGAGCGGATGCGGCTGAACGTCACGCTGAACGAGGAACTCGGCATTCGCGTCTGGTCCTTCCCAATGCGCTATCAGCCCACCGACAGGCCGGACCGCGGCCACGTCGGCGAGAAATGGACGCGCTACCAATTGCGCTCGATGCAGATCATCCTCCAGGCGACGCATGGCATCGTTAGTGGCGAGCCCACGTTCTTCCGCCGCGCCTACGGCGACACCTATGCTGACTACGCCGATATCCTCGCCATGCCGCACGACTTTATCTTCAACCGGGACTGGTACGAGCACCACGACGGCAGCGGGCTGCTCGACACCTACAGGAACGAGTATCGCGGCCTTGACGGCTACGAGCGGCGGGAGCTGATGGAACTTCTTTCATCCGTCGATCCGCGCCTGTTCCTCACCCTGCCACGCCGCGCCACCACGAGGGCCGTGGTAGACATTCTGCGCTTCTACGCGCCGGTGCCCAAGGCTGACCTGTTCAAGATCTGGGACCGGCAGCGGGCCGCGGGCCAGATCTCCCCATCCGACATCGGCGTGCCTGACGACGAGCGCGTCGAGGACGCCGGGCTCGACGCGGACGACGTTATTGTCGCCAACGATTCCCAGAAAGCAGCAGCATGAACACGGCGCTACGCAAGACCACGCGCCCCCCGGGCGGGACGGCTCCCGCGGTCGAAGAAATCGTCATCGGGAAAGACATCCTCGAGCTGGTGTCTAGCTCAATGTACGTCGATCCGATGACCGTCTACCGTGAGTACATCCAGAACGCGGCCGATGCGATCGACCTGGCGCGCGCCGCCGCCCTGATTCCCGGCGACGAGCCTGGCGTAGTCGCTATAGCGTTCGATACGCCCTCGCGTACAGTGCGCATCCGCGACAACGGGGCCGGCGTCCCGTGGGACCGCTTCGTACGAACGCTCACGGGTTTGGGCGGAAGCAGCAAGCGCGGCACCCAGGCGCGGGGGTTCCGCGGCGTCGGCCGCCTCGCCGGCCTCGGTTACGCCCAAGAATTGGTGTTCCGCTCGCGTGTCGCAGGGGAAGCCGAAGTCTCCGAACTTCGGTGGGACTGCCGGCGCCTCAAGTCGCTGCTGCGCTCGACCGAGTTCGCGGGCGGGGTGACAGACCTCATCGCGCAGGTCGTGACGGTCGCCCGGATCCCCGCCCGTGACGAGCCGCAGCGGTTTTTCGAGGTCGAACTGCGTGGGATCGTCCGGCTGAGGTCGGACCGGCTCATGACGCCCGCAGCCGTAGCGGAATACCTTTCGCAGGTTGCCCCTGTCCCGTTTTCACCCGAATTCAGCTTTGGGGCTGAGATCTCGTCGGCGATGCGGGCCGCCATGCAGCCCGCCGCCCTGCACATCTACGTCGCCGACGCCGAGACACCGCTCTACCGGCCGCACCGCAACACGTTCGATGCGGGCGGCGGGCGGACTCTCGCTTACGAGGGCTTGGAGATCAGGCAGGTCCCCGACATCGATGGCGCGCCTGCGGCGCTCGCCTGGGTCCTTCACCACCCCTACGAGGGCGCGATCCCCGTGGGCAACCTTGTCAAGGGCCTTCGGCTGCGTTCGGGCGACGTGCAAGTCGGCGGGGGCGCCGTGCTCGAGGAACTGTTTGCTGAGCAGCGGTTCAACGCCTGGTCAGTGGGCGAAGTGCACGTCCTCGACCGCCGGATCGTTCCGAATGGAAGGCGCGACGACTTTGAGCAGAACTCACACCTGAACAACCTGATGAACCAGCTGGCGCCGCTGGCCCGCGAGATTTCGAAGCGGTGCCGCTCGAACTCGATCCAGCGGAATTGGGTGCGTCGCTTCAAGCTCGGCGAAGCCGCAGTGCAGGAGACCATCGACGCCCTTGCGCAGGGATCGATCAGTGTGGCCGAGCGCGACACGGTCGCCAGTACAGCATCGATCACCCTGGCGGAACTGGACCGCATCGCCGCTATGCCGCTGCTCGCTGGGGAAGAGGGCGAAGCCCTTGCGTCAGCGGTCGTGACGCTCCGCACAGCACTCGAGGCCAACGCCGCACCCTGGTCGGGCAACGACTCGCCGCTCGCGACGTTCCCCCCGGCTGAGCGCGCGAGCTACGAACGGATGTTCGAGCTCATCTACGAGTGCTCGGTCAACCGCGTGGCCGCACGCAAGCTCATCGACCGGATCACAACCAAGGTCACGGTAGCCCAACCAGACGGGGTCAGGCCAAATAGCAAGCCAACGTGAGCGACAGGCCAACTATCTCAATTTCGCCGCTCCAAAGCAGCCGGGCCGGTTTCACCAATTACGACACCACCAACCGCAAAATGTCCCCTCGTTGAGGCGGTACTGGCACTGACATACACGTTAGCGCTACATCGATAATCACGCGAGCACCGAGCCACCGAACTAAATAGCAGAAGGGCAAACGATCATGACGGAAGCGACCTGGGATGAAAGCGCCTTGACCCTCGAGATCAACTGGCGGGTGAGCGCGGCGCTTGAGAATGTCCCGCGCGGCGACAGCGATGTTGCTGAAGTCACTAATCTCGAACGGGCAGTTCGGGATTGGCTCGAGCTGGACCCACAGCATCAAGCGGCAGCCATTCTGACGGCGGAGCATCCGGTGCAGATTGCCGGTACCTCCAGCACGATTTTTACCGGTCAGGGCATTGCCGCTCTGGCCGACCGCCTCCCCTCGTCCAGCCCGGCCGAGGAGTAAGCCGCCATGGTCGCTCCCAGTGTCCGCTTCGAGCTGGGGAATTGGTCCTGGGTTGCTGAACGCGAGAGCGTCGGCTTCACGGGAACTACGAATTTAGGATTGGTCGAGTTCCTCATTACCTGTGAGGCACTGACACAGCTTCTCGATCCCGATCGCGACACGCTTGATCGCGAAACTGCCCTTGAGGTGTTCATCGAATTCGAAAGTGACATCCACCGGATAGCCCAGCGCGAGTTCGTCAAGCGGCTTGGCGGGGAGCCGCCGATCCTGTTGACTGCGGCGGACGTTGAAGGCTGAGCGCCAGGCGCTGATGGACTTGCGTTGCAGCTGTGGCGATCAATGGCATCAACGCGCGTCGCCGTCGCTGATTGTTTGACCCGATAAAGCAGGCCGTTCCTATGCTCACAATTCCGGCACCTCTTCATAACGACCCGCACGGCGCAGCTGGCGAACAATGCCGTTGAACGCAGCGGTTACCCCTTGCGCTCGTCCGATCTCGTTCTCCTGCCGTGCCGCATCCCAGTAAAGCTCCAGCGGCCAACGTTCCGGGCAGTGCGGCAGCAGGCATCGCAACGCTAACCGGACCTCGACGCCGTCCACGCGCGTGTCCGCACACCGGGTGACACCGCTGCGCAGGATGTGCACCGACAGTGCAATGACCACGCGGTGGTGGCGGGCAAGCTGTGCCATCGCTCAACGGAAATCGTGCGATTTGAAACGGACAGCGTCTTCGGGATCCATGCCGTCGGCATGCGGCGGCCAGTAGCTGTTGCGCGGCTCCGGACTCCAACCCTTGTCGCCGCGATCGGGCGAGCCGGGATGCTGGCCGGCATCTCCCCTGCCCGTCTTGTGCGGGAAAGACATTTGCCCGACGCGGTGGAGGAGATCGCCATGGTCGATGATCCGGTCGCAGATGACATGGATCACTTCGCCTTCCTTCTGCACCCGCCCCTTCATGCCGATCATCGCTGCCGTCATGACCGTGCGGCGCTGGCGCTCGAAGCGATCGGGCCACAATATTCCATTGGCGATCCCGGTCTCATCCTCGATCGTGATGAACAGGATGCCCTTGGCCGAGCCGGGCTTTTGCCGAACGAGGATGATGCCGGCCACTTCGACACGCCGGCCATCGCGAATGCTGGCCAGATCGGTACATTTCGTGACACCCCGCTGAGTCAGTTCGTCGCGCACGAAGGTCAGCGGGTGGGCCCGCAGCGACAACTGCAGCGCGCGATAATCCTCAATCACTTCGCGGCCATCGGTGAGTGGGCGCAGACTGACCGATGGTTCGATACCTTCGGTACTAATCGTCTGCGCCGACCGGTCAGCGGCTGCGAACAGTGGCAGCGGTGCTTCGCCAAGGCCCCTCACCTGCCACAGCCCCTGCCGGCGATCGGCGCCGAAGGTGTGAAAGGCATCGGCATCAGCCAGTTTTTCGATTGCCGCGCGCGGAACGCCCGAGCGGCGCCAGACATCCTCGATCGAGTCGAACGGCGTGCTCGCGCGTGCGCCAACGATCGAGGCGCCATCGGCGTTAGATAACCCCCGCACCTGACGCAGGCCGAGCCGAACCGCGAGGTAGCGACCGCCTGTAGGCTCCAAAGTACAGTCCCACCGGCTGGCATTGATGCAGGGCGGTCGGACCTGCACGTCATGCGCCCGGGCATCACTGACGATCTGCGCCGGTGCATAGAACCCCATCGGCTGGGCATTCATGAGCGAGGCGCAAAACACGTCAGGATGGTGATGCTTCATCCAGCTTGAGGCATAGGATATCTTGGCGAAGCTCGCCGCATGGCTCTCCGGAAAGCCATAGGAGCCAAAGCCTTCGAGTTGACGGAAGGTGCGCTCGGCAAAGTCGCGGGGGTAGCCGCGCGCCACCATGCCCTCGATCAGCTTGTCCGAAAAATGCGACACGCCGCCGGTGATCTTGAACGTCGCCATGGCCCGGCGCAGCTGATCGGCCTCGGCCGGCGTGAACCCGGCGCCAACGATTGCGACCTTCATCGCCTGTTCCTGGAAGAGCGGCACGCCGAGCGTCTTTTCCAGCACAGCGCGTAGCTCGGGCCGCGGGTATTCGGGTTTTTCCAGCCCTTCGCGCCGCCGCAGATAGGGGTGCACCATGTCGCCCTGGATCGGCCCCGGCCGCACGATCGCCACCTGGATCACCAGATCATAAAAGCGCTGGGGCTTCATACGCGGCAGCATCGACATCTGCGCCCGGCTCTCGATCTGGAAGGTGCCCAGCGTGTCGGCGCGTCGGATCATGGCGTAGACAGCCGGGTCATCATCCTGAAGGTCGGCCATGCCGATGCGGATGCCCTTGTCCTGTTCGAGCATATTGAAGGCGCGGTTCATGCAGCCCAGCATGCCCAGCCCTAGCACATCGACCTTCATGAACTTCAGCGCGTCGATGTCATCCTTGTCCCACTCGATGATCTGGCGATCCTCCATCGCCGCCGGCTCGATCGGCACCAGATCGTCAAGCCGATCATGCGTCAGGACGAACCCGCCGGGATGCTGGCTCATGTGGCGCGGCACGCCGATCAGCTTGCGCGCCAACTCCAGGGTGAGGCGCAGCCGGCGATCGCCTATATCGAGGTTAAGCTCCTCAACCTGTTTTTCACCGACGCCTTCGGCGGACCAGCCCCAGACCAGCCCCGCCAGCGAGGATGTCAGGTCCTCAGGTAACCCTAACGCCTTGCCGACATCGCGTACTGCGCCGCGCGCACGGTAGCGCTGGACGACCGCGGTCAGCGCAGATCGATCACGCCCGTAGGTCTGGTAGATCCACTGGATGATCTCCTCGCGGCGCTCGTGCTCGAAGTCGACATCGATATCGGGCGGTTCGCGCCGCTCACCCGATACGAAGCGCTCGAACAGCAACTCGTGCTTGATCGGGTCGATCGAAGTTACACCCAGTACAAAGCATACGCAGGAATTAGCGGCTGAACCCCGCCCCTGGCACAGGATGCCTCGCCGGCGCGCCTCGCGTACGATCGCATAGACCGTCAGGAAATAGGGCGCGTAACCCAGCTCTCCGATCAATTGCATCTCGTGTTTGATTTGGGCGGTATAGGCTTCCGGCACGTCGCCATCGAACATGCGTGCGGTGGCCTCGGTCGCCAGCTTCTGCAGGGCGCCTTGCGCAGTGAGGCCTTCGATCAGCCGCTCGTGGGGATATTGATAGGCGAGCTCACCCAGATCAAAGGTGCAGGCGCGAGCAATGTCTACGCTGGCACGCAACGCGTCCGGATAATCCCCGAAGCGGCGGACCATCTCGCCGGGCGATTTGAGCGCGCGATCGGCATTGACCTCGCGGGCATAGCCCAGCTCGTCGACGGTACATTTCTCGCGCACCGCCGTCACCACATCCTGCAACAGGCGAACCTCGGGCGCATGATAGAGCACGTCGCCGGTGACGACGGCGCGAACGCCGGCGCCGCTTGCCTGTCGAGCCAGCGCATCGATACGGACCGCGACAACCCGCCCCCCGCCCGGGAACACCCCCATG
>CAXTOI010000014.1:0-20055 GCA_964245645.1 uncultured Novosphingobium sp.
CTCTTGGACGCGAGGAAGTAGTCGGTCGTGTCGCGCGTACCGTCTCCTGCCTTCTCGCGGGAAACCCATTGCGCAAGACCGAAGATCATCACCGCATACGCGACAATCACACCGATATCGAAGCCGCTTAGCGTCACATCCAAAACCCTCCTCTTGCTGGCATCGGACACCAAGTTCAGAAATTCATTGTTCGTGCTCGATGGCGCTTGCGCCGTCGCCCCAATCTTAATTATATGATCGATAAGATATGTCGAGCAGAAAGCAGTATCGGAGGGCAACCTGATGTACGGAAGCATCGAGACGGCATGGTCCTGTCAAGCTGTGCTGGGCGAAGGACCGGCTTGGATCGGGAATGATGCCGCGCTGTGGTTCGTCGACGTCAAGTCGGGCCGCTTGCATCGTTTCGACCACAGGACCGGTGAAGGGCGCAGCTTTGATGTCGGAGGCCGTCCGAGCTTCGTGGTGCCAGCCGACGATGGGGCGTTGCTCGTCGGCAACGGCAATGCGATCCATCGGTTCGATGGCCGCGGTCTTGATGGTACCGTTGCGACCATCGAAATGCCAGCGCACAACCGAACGAACGACGCGACTGTCGATAGTGCAGGACGTCTATGGTTCGGCACGATGGACGATCACGAGAAAGAGCCCACCGGCGCTGTGCACTGGCTTGATGCGCGCAGAAGAGTGACAGTTACGGCAGGAGGCGAATGTACTATTACTAACGGTCCCGCGATCAGTGCGGACGGTCGTTTGCTGTACCATGTCGATACGCTTGGCGGGACCATCCTGAGGTTCGAATTGGACACCGGACGGCGACTGGAGCACGGCGTCTGCTTTGCGTCGATCTTACCGGCACATGGCAGGCCCGACGGCATTACCCTGGATGCGGAGGGCTGCCTTTGGGTAGGATTGTGGGGCGGATGGGGACTACGCCGCTACGCACCCGACGGCTCGCTATTAGGTACGGTGGAACTTCCCTGTGCCAACGTCACAAAAGTTGCGTTCGGTGGACCGGATCTCGAAACTGGCTATGTGACCACGGCAGCCATTGGCCTGAGCGAGGCAGAGCGCGCAGCGCAGCCTGGCGCGGGCGACCTGTTCCGCTTCCAGGCGCCTGCGCCCGGGCTGCCGCTCGCTGCAGTGGCGCTGTTCGGATGAGCGGTTACGACGTCCTGGGGGACTGGGGGACCAGCCGGCTTCGCTTGTATAGGATGGTCAAGGGGATAGTCGTTGGTCGGCTCGCCGGACCTGGTATTGCCGCGCTCGACGCACCGTCGGATCATATCCTGACAGCAACGCTCGCATCATGGGACGCTGCAGGGGCCGCTGACCAGATTATACTCAGCGGCATGGTCGGATCGCGCAACGGTTGGCAAGAAGTAGCTTATGCCGACTGTCCATGCGATGTTGCCGACTGGCGTCGCTCCGCCGCTCGACTTATGCTCAACACCGTTCCGGTAACGATCGCCGCGGGGCTCGCCTGCATCGACGCAGTCGGGCGTCACGATGTGATGCGCGGCGAGGAAACGCAGATCTTCGGCGCGCTCCACCTCGATAAGGCGCTTCTGCAGGGGCGCCATCTCCTCGCCCTGCCGGGAACGCATAGCAAGTGGGTAACTGTCGAAGACGGCGTCATCATGGATTTTCGGACGTTCCTAACGGGCGAACTGTTCGCCCTGTTGCGCAATCACTCGATCCTGATGGGCGCTGCGGGAGATGCTGATGGCGGCTTCGAAGACAAAGGGTTTGTCGCCGGCATCGATCGCGTTGCGCAGGGCGCTCCCTTGCTCGGTGCGCTGTTCGAGACGCGCAGCGCGCAGTTGCGCGCGGGCAGATCGCCGGGCTGGGCGCAAGCCTTCCTTTCGGGATTGCTTATCGGCAGCGAGATCGTCGCAACGATCGCGCTCGATCCCGAGGCCGAGATTGTCCTGATCGGAGATCCCGCACTGCTCGACCGCTACACATGCGCTCTGGATCGTCTCGGACGCCGCTCTCGTGCGATCGACGGAGAAACCTGCGTGATTGCTGGCCTTGGACTTCTAAGGAAATGATGATGCGTATCGACGATCTGCTCGCGGGGGGCACACCGCCAGTGGTTGCCATTCTGCGCGGTGTGCGACCCGACGAGGCGGTCGGTATCGCCGAAGCGCTGGTTGAAGCCGGCATCCGCCTGATCGAAGTGCCGATGAATTCGCCGGAGCCGCTCGCCAGTATCGCGGCGATCCAGCACGCGCTCGGCGGCGACGCGCTGATCGGCGCGGGTACGGTGGTCGATGTTGCGGCGGTGGATGCCGTCGCCGCGACCGGCAGCGGCATCCTCGTCACGCCCAACACCGACACCGCCGTGATCGCCCGCGCGATTGCGAAGGGGCTGGAGCCAATGCCTGGTTTTGTCACGCCGAGTGAGGCGTTCCAGGCTTACGCTGCTGGTGCCCGGCGGCTTAAACTCTTTCCTGCCGGCGCGCTCGGTCTCGACTATCTCAAATCGGTTCGTGAAATTCTCCCACCAGACGTGCGGCTGTGGGCGGTTGGCGGAACCGGCACCGGGAACATCGCGCAGTGGCTAGCCGCCGGATGCGAAGGGATCGGCGTTGGCGGCGCCCTGTATCGATCAGGCAACAGCGCTGCTGCGGTATCGGACAAGGCGCGCGCACTGGTGTCCACTTGGCGCGCAGTGCGGGACACGCTGCTTTGACGTACAGTCCGGGTTGTCAGCAACATGGCAAATCGCCAATTTAGCATTATGATCGACGTGACCACAAACGCCCGTGCTTCATTGGGCCGCAACCTGACCCACGGGTTGCTCGACATCCTGGGGCGCGCGATCGTCACCGGCCATTACGATGGCCGGCGATTTCCGACCGAGGCGGAACTCGCGATCCATCATAATGTCAGCCGCTCGGTCACTCGCGAGTCCGTTAAGATGCTGACGGCTAAGGGGCTGCTGTCCTCGCGGCCGCGACAGGGCACGATCGTCGAGCCGCTGACGTCCTGGAACATGTTCGACACCGACGTTCTGGATTGGCTGCTCGATCGAAAGTTTTCGGTCGAGCTGCTGATCCACTTCAACGAACTGCGCATTGCAATCGAGCCCATGGCAGCTCGGCTCGCAGCGCAACGCGCCGACCCGGCCGAACTGCTCAGGATCGTTAACGGTTTCGGGCGGATGGTCGCAGCGGAGCAGGGTGAAGACGATCATCTGGAGTCCGATATCGCGTTCCATGTCGCTATTCTCTTGGCATCAGGAAACCCTTTCTACCGCCAGTTCCAGGACCTAGTGCGGACCGCATTGCGAACATCGATCCGGTTCACGAACCGATACAAAGGACGGCCAGCGAGCGTGCCCGCGCACCGGGACGTGCTGAACGCCATCCAAGCTGGAGACGTGGACGGCGCTGGGCGTGCGATGCAAGCTATTATCGACGATGTCATGACCCTCATCGCTGAGAGTACGTCCGCTAATGCTCGCTAGATTCGCAAAAGGAACCCAGATCAATAAGAGATTATGCGAATGAAACCTAGTGGAACGCTGACGTTCCTCATGGCTGTTGCGACCTCGGTCGCTTCGCTGGCGCTACCCTCCGGTGCGCACGCCGGCGCCAATGCTCGGGTCGCCTGGTATCCCGAACAATGGCCGGAGGCGCAATGGGAAGTCGACTTGGCATTGATGGAGCGGGCGGGAATCCGGTTCGTCCGTGTTGGCGAATTTGTTTGGAGCACGCTGGAGCCGCGCAAAGGCGAATATGAGCTGGACCGGCTTGCGCGCGCCATCCGCGCTGCGGAGCGCCATCACATCGCGGTCGTGATCGGCACGCCCCCAGCCGCGCCAACTGCTTGGCTTACCTCGTGATATCCCGAAGTCTTGCGCACCTTTTCTGACGAGCGGCGCGGAGCACGGCGACCGTCATCAGGCGAGCTATCCCGATGCGGTCTATGCCGTGCTTGCCCATACGTGCTTTGGCATGGCATGCGGTCGGGCATGGAGCTGACGCTGTCGCATACTGGCAATGGCGCGCGTCTTTCAACAGACAAGAGCAATTCTGCCATGTTCTCATCGGAGCCAATGGGGCGCCTTGATCTGCCTACTCCGCGATCGCCCAGATCGGGGCCAATTACTATGCAGCCATACACAACCTCGATATGGTCGCATAACTCAAACGAAACCGCCTCCGGAAAACCCGGGACGCTTCAATGGATGCCGCACACGGTGACGATCACTCGAAGGACAGCGCTTTCTGGTATCGCCGGCGCCGGCTCAAGCCTCGCGCTTGAAGCAAGCATCGCAGAGACGATAGCAAGCGCCGCCGTCACGTCTCCGCTCGGCCGTTGGGAGACTGACGCCCATGATCTGCCCTGCTTTGTCTTCGCGAGCGACCTACCCGTGGCGACGCTGACCCCGGCCGGGCAGCCCTACCCGCTAGAGCCCGACCCGGTGTTCCTGCTTGGCAATTACGACCTCACCTTGTTCGCCTCCGCAAGCGGGCGGATGCAGTTCGTCTCGGGCGAGCGCGGCTGGGTGCGGCTGAACGAGGCGACCGCCGCAAACCCCGGCAACGCCGCACCGCTCAGGGGGACGCAGGACGTTCGGACGCTGACACATGACCTGCTCGGGCCCGACGGGGTCTGCGCGTCGGGACATAAGACGACCCGGACCTTCGGCTGCGGCACGGCGCATTACCGGATGACGCCGCAACCCGGGCTGACGGTCGAGCGTTTCTTGAGTGTCGCGCCCTCTACGGCGAAGCAGCGCGCCCAGCCTGCCGTCGTGGTGACCGTCCGCCTGTCCAACACCGGACCGACGCCGGTGGATCTCGACTATGTCGAAACCCTGCTGAGCAATCCGGCATTGTTGTCGAACCATGCGCGGGAGGGGGGCGTGCATCCGGTGACCTTCGTCAACAAGGCGCGGCCATTGCCCGGCGGACGCGGCATCGTCTGTGACACGACCGCAACCAGCGCCAACCCACGCATTCTCACCGGGCTCGATATCCCCAACGCTTACAACCTTTACCCGCCATCATTTGTCCTTGCTGGCGCAGCGATGGCCGGCGGCGCGGCCGTTGCGTTCGGGCAGCGCAGCGACGGCGGCGCTGTCGCACTTTCGGCACGATCGCGCGTGCGACTTTTGCCGGGGGCGACACGCGACATCGTCCTGGTCTTGGCGCTCAAGTCGCAAGAAAGCGATTTCGCAGCGTTGCGGCAGTTCGCGGCTTCACTTGCGCCTTCGTCCACTGGCGACTGGTTCCGGCAGGCGTGGGCCGGCGTGCTGGCCCCCCTGGCTGCGGTGCCGGACCCGGCCATGCGCGCCGAGCTGCTGTGGGACGGTCATGCGCTGCTGGCGATGGCAACCTACGCCGCCTACTATCGCCAGACCTTCATTCCGCAGGGCATGACGTACGACTACGTCCTGGACCTGAACTCCGGTCCGCGCGATCACCTTCAGCATGCAATGGCGGCCGCTTGCTTCGCGCCCGAACTCGCGAAATCGTCGCTGCTCTACACACTTTGTACGATGACCGAGCAAGGCGCGATCAAGTTCACCGTGTCAGGCAACGGCGAGACGGCCGGCAGCACGTGGAGCCCGTCGGATCACCAGCTCTTTCTGTTCTACGCGCTGGGCGAGTATCTGCGGATCACGCGCGATTGGACCATTCTGGAGGACGAGACGCCCTATCTGCCGCACGAGGCGAACCTGGCCGGCACGGTGATCCAGAAGCTGGAACGCGCGTTCGCTTACCTGCGGGATCACGTGGCGACCGGTTCGCACGGCCTGGTGCGGCTCGGGACCGGCGATTGGAACGATCAGATCTACCTCGGCCTGCCGGAAGGCGGCTACCGCGAGACGGCTGAGTCGCAGATGAATTCCGCCATGGTCATGGCGGTCATGCCGCCGCTGATCGAACGACTGAACGCCTACGCCCGAACGCGGCCGCGCGAACAGGCCGCCGTCATCCAGGGTCTGAGCCAGGATATGAAGGTCTACAGCGACGAGATCACACGGGCGATGATGCGGGACATGGAGGGCCGCACCTACGCTCGGCGGGCCTGGCTTGCACCGGCGGTGGCGCTGGGTGACGACGAGATGTATCTCGAACCACAGTCGTTCCTGCTGCAGGCACCTGCCTTTCCAATCGAGCGCAAGCGCACGCTGCTGCGTGAGATCGAGCGCCGGCTGGTGGCTGGCGAGGCGCTCGGTCCGCGTCAGCGCGAGCGGCCGATCGGCGGCGACCGCATGGCACCCGGCACAAGCGAGAACGGTGGCTTCTGGTACTCGCTGGCAGGCCAGGCGATCGCCGGGGCGGCGACGTTCGACCGCAAGGCGGCGCTGGCGCTGCTTGATCGCGTGACGTTCCGCAACTTCGCGCGTCACCATCCCCATTACTGGGTCGGGCAGTGGACCGCGCCCGATACGCTGAATGCGGACGCGAGCGGCGATATCGCCGGGTTGCCGAGACCCATGGATGATGCTCTGTATTGCAAGATGGCGAATTACTGCGCGCATGCGCACGCGTGGCCGATCTATGGCTACTTCCGCATTCGGGATGCGACCTGATCCGCGCGGCTTGTAGGACTCAGGGCGACCGCAAGTATTGAGTAGGAGAAATCCTGCCAGAGCCTGCACTTCCGCGTGGTTCTGGGTCCAGCCACTTTGACGAACAAACCTGGATCGATGGAGAATCGGGGAATGAGGTTTCGCAACGCACTGTTTCAATTGCTGGCTCTGGCAAGCCCGATCGCTCTGGCTGCTGCGTCGATAGCCGCGAGCGCCGCCGCGCCGTCAGCCCCGATGCTGGGCGTTGCCTGGTACCCCGAGCAGTGGCCCGAGGCGCGGTGGGATGTCGATCTGGCGTTGATGGAACAGGCCGGCATCCGCTTCGTACGCATCGGCGAGTTTGCCTGGAGCACATTGGAGCCACACGAAGGCGAGTATCGGCTCGACTGGATGGCACGCGCCATCCGCACCGCAGAACGCCACCATATTGCGGTGGTGATCGGCACGCCAACCGCAGCGCCGCCGGCTTGGCTGACCACGCGATACCCCGAGGTATTGCGCACCTTGCCCGGCGGAGCGCGCGCGGAGCACGGCGGCCGACACCAGGCCAGCTATACCAGCGCCCGGTACGCCCAACTGGCCCGCGATCTGGTCGAACGGCTTGGCGACCGCTTTGGGCATGATCCCGATGTGATCGGTTGGCAACTCGACAACGAGATTGGCACGGGCGACTATGGAATGGAGACGCGCACCGGATTTCAGGCTTGGTTGAAGACACGCTGGGGCACCATCGACGCACTTAACGCCGCCTGGACCACCGCGTATTGGAGCGAGACATACCAGGACTGGAACCAAGTCCCCTTACCGCTGCCCGGTGCCGATGGTAATCCCGGCCTGATGCTCGCGTTTCGTGAGTACACGTCCGAGGCTTACCGCAATTACCTGGCCAATCAGCTTGCTGCGCTGCGTCCGCGCATCGACCCGGTGCAACAGGTAACCACCAACTATTACATCGACGCGCGCGCCAAGACCGCGGCCACGTTCTCGCCTGAGTCCGATGACCTCGATATGTATCTCGTGACGCAGGTACTCGATGTCGCCGCGTGGGACGAATACCCCGGAGACGATCAGTTCGATCCAGCGCGCTTTGGCATGGCGCACGATACCATGCGCGGATTGCTGAGGCGTCACTTCTGGGTGATGGAGTCGGCTCCTAGCTCGATCAATTGGTCGGCCAAGGATGATCCGCTGAACCCCGCCGAAATGCGCGCGCTGGCGTGGCACGCCGTCGGGCACGGAGCAGACGCCTTCGCCTATTGGCAATGGCGAGCGGCGCTGAACGGCCAGGAACAGTTCTTTCATGTCGTGGCCGGCCCGGATGGCACGCCGGGACCGGCCTATGCTGAAATCGCCCAAATCGGCGCGGAGTTCGCGCGCGCTGCGCCGGCACTGGCCGGCACCGGCGTGGACGCGCATGTGGCGATCCTGAACGATTATCCGAGCCGTTGGGCAATCGCCTGGCAGCAGATGGCGAGCGGCTATTTCGTCTCCGATGCGATGCTCGGCTGGTATGCGCCGCTGCATGCGCGCACCCGCGCGGTGGACGTCGTCGCTGACACCGCGCCGCTACAGCGTTACGCGCTGGTCGTCGCGCCGGCGCTGAACGTGCTCACGCCCCAAGTCGCGGCGCGGCTCGAGGAATACGTCAGGGGCGGCGGTCATCTGGTGCTTGGCGCGCGCAGCGGGGTGAAGGACGCGGCCAATGCCTTGTGGTCAGAGCGCCAGCCAGGGCCGCTCGGCACCCTGCTGGGAGCGCGGGTGGTGCAGTATTATCCGCTCGAGCAGCCGGTGCCGGTCGCGGGTATCTGGGGCCAGGGGCATGCGACGGTCTGGGCCGAACGGCTTGAGACGACCGCGCCCGACGTCCAGGTCACGCTGCGCTATGGCGGCGCGGCGGGAAGCTGGCTTGCCGGCCAGCCCGCGGCGGTCACCCGGCAGGTGGGTGCCGGCTCAATCACCTATGTCGGGGCGACGCTCGACCCGGCGCTTATGCAGACGATTATCGCCGCATTGGCACAGTCCGCGAGGGTGGCAGCGGTGTGGCCCGCGCTCCCCGGCGATATCGATCTGGCAATACGCGTAGGGGCGGGGAAGCAGGTGTATATTCTGACGAACTACGGTTCCGCGACGAGCGGCATCGTATTGCCTACGCCGATGCGTGACGTCCTTGGCGGGAAAAGCGTAACTGCGGTCAGCTTGCCGCATTACGGCGTAGCGGTGCTGTCTGCTCGGCCGGACTAGCTAAGCCAACTGCCGGAAAGCAGTACCCCATTGCCGCAGCAATAGTCGTCACAAATCAGAGCCATGCCGCCCTCAGGCGCAAGATCACACGGTGCTGAGCATCAGGTTGGTTTCGCTGTTGGCCACTCCGTCGATCATCCGAACCTCGCGAAGAACACGATCAAAATCCGAAAGGCTTTGCGCACGAATATCGGCGATCAGGTCCCAATTGCCGTTTGTCGTATGCAAGGTGCGCATCTCGGTGATCCCGCGCAATTTCTGGATCACTTGCGTAGTGGACTTCCCGTTCACTTCGATCAGCATGACCGCGCGCACCGACCGATCATCATAGTCCTCCCGTACGCGCACGGTAAAGCCGAGCAGCGCGCCCGTTTCGAGTAGCCGATCGAGACGGCTTTGGACCGTGCCGCGTGCGACCCCCAGACTTCCGGCAAGCTTCGACAGTGATGCCCGTCCGTCCGTACGGAGGTACGCGATGACGCGACGATCCAGATCGTCCGGTACATATTTTGCGATCGACATGCATGGGCTCGCACGGTTGGAAATAGCGGATCGATCAAAACGACTATACAACTTTACCAGCTTTTCCCAGGTTTCAAGGTCATACTGCGATTTTCATGGACTTTGCCTGCTGATAAGTTCGACTTGCAACCCCTTGCAAGGACCCGTCATGCCAATAGCACCGTCGCAACTCGCCTATATTCCCTTTGTCAGTGTTGAAAACATGATGCGCCTGGTGCATCACTACGGCATCGAGAACGTCCTTACCGAGTTGACTGACGCGGTCGAGGCCGATTTCCGGCGCTGGGACTTTTTCGAGAAGGCGCCGCGAATTGCATCGCACTCCCACGAGGGCGTCATCGAATTGATGCCGACGTCTGACGGCGAAATCTACAGCTTCAAATACGTCAACGGCCACCCAACCAACTTTGCAAAGGGATTGCAGACGGTTACGGCGTTCGGCCTGTTGGCGCGTGTCGACAGCGGTTATCCCTTGATGCTTACCGAAATGACGGTGCTGACGGCGCTGCGAACGGCTGCCACCTCGGCCATGGCGGCCCGCCATCTGGCACCGAAGAACGCGACGATCATGGCCATGATCGGCAATGGCGCTCAAGCCGAGTTCCAGGTTCTCGCGATGAAAACGGTCATCGGCATCGAAGAGGTACGGCTCTACGATATCGATCTCCGGGCGACGGAGAAAACCGTCCGCAACCTGCGCGATAGCGGCCTGCGCGTGGTCGCCTGCTCCAGTGCGCAGGATGCGATCGAAGGTGCCCACATCATTACGACGTGCACAGCCGACAAGGCTTACGCGACCATCCTGTCCGGCAACATGGTCGGGTCAGGAGTACACATCAATGCGATCGGCGGCGATTGCCCCGGTAAGACCGAGCTGCACAAGGACATTCTGCTGCGGGCAGACACCTTCGTCGAATTTGAGCCGCAAACGCGCATCGAGGGCGAAATCCAGCAAATGGATGCGCATTACCCGGTCACCGAATTCTGGAAGGTGCTGAGTGGTGACGCCGAGGGCCGGCGCGATACGCGGCAGATCACGCTATTCGACAGCGTCGGCTTCGCAACCGAAGACTTCTCGGCGATGCGCTACATCTATGCGAAGATCAAGGGCACCGAATTCTTCCAGGAGATCGATATCCTCGCCGATCCTGACGACCCACGTGACTTGTTCGGCATGCTGCAGCGCGCCGCCTGAGGCTCTTACCGCACCTGCCGCAGATATCGCGGTTCATTGCGACGCTTACCGGCCGGCGAGGTATCACGCGCTTTTGCGCGTCGGCGGCGTTTGCCAGCAGGAGAACGCCAGCCGCCGCCGCAGGGAGCATCCTCATGAAACCCGAGGCATACGTCCGCAAACGGCTCATTGATCCGATTAGTCGATCAAAGCGTTGGCGACCGCGGCCACTTCGTCAAAGACCGTCCATTCCTCGACCACCCGCCGCGCCTGGAAGCGGTAATGGCTCACCCCGAGGAGCGACACCAGCCGCCCTTCGGGAAGCTTGTCACCCAGCGCGCCGCCGCGCCGCGTCGTGCCCGTCAGGCGCCAGCGTACCGCGACGATGATGCCGTCGGTCTCATCGGACCAGCAGACGTGTTCGACCTCCATCAGGCAGTCGGGCAAGGTAGCCATCATGCCGATGATGAGCGAACCGATATTGCGCGGTCCGTTGGCGACGCGCCCGCCGGCCCAATGCGTCACCGCGTCTGCCGCATAAACCTCGTTCAGCCGGTCGAGTCGGCGCCTGGTCCAGATATCGTGATAGAAGCCGCGCGCCCAACCCTCGGGCGTGTCGCGAGAGCCTTCGTAAGCTCCGGGCGGAACCTGTCCCGCCAGTCGCGTGACGGGGCTGACGACGTAGCGTTCGCGGCGCGGCGCATCGGCGGCGATCGCGGCAGCATCGTCCAGGGTCAAACCCAGCGCGCGCACCAGCGCGCCGGCGTCATGCACCAGCCACTCGGTGTGAATGCGATTGTCGCGGCTGATGCAATCGGCGATGAAGCGCCGACCCACGGTCAGCCCGGTCGCCGGCCCCCACAGCGACGATCCGCGATTGACCATGCGGGTCCAGCCGAGATGGCTGGTGTGGAAGCCCTGTTGGTCGTCGCCGCTCCAGGCGACGTTGAGGTGATGTGCTTCCTCTTCGGGAAAGGCGGTGATCGTGCCGGCGGTCGCGGCGACCACTTCCTCGACCGAGCGCACCACGCCGGTCGAGGTGTAGACCGTGCAACTGGCGTCGTAGGTATCATAGATCCGGCCGATCGCGCGATCGGTCCAGATCTGTTCGGTGATCCGCACGATATAATCGACGATGTCGATCCAATCGTCCTCGAAACCCGCCATCGGCATCGTGCGTTTGCCGGTCGGGGCCAGCAAACTCGCCTTGTCCACCTGCCGGATTCGTGTCGCTGCCGGCCGCTCCGCCAGGGCGAAAGGAACATGGTCATTCGTCGTCATGGCTACAACTCAATAGTTCGTTCAGAAGCGTTGCCCGAACCGGACGCCGATCAGCCGCGGCTGGTTATAGATCACGTACTGGTCAGGGCTGCAGGCACCGACACCGCAGCCATTGAATTTGGCGGTGATGCCTCGCGCGTCGAAGAGATTGGACGCATATAGTTCAAAAGTCATGCTGTTCCACGCGAGGCCGGCGGTGATATCGGTCACGCCATACGCGTTGCGCTCCCCATAAATGGCTCGATTTGCCGTCTCGAAGTTATTCCAGGCCTTTGTCTGATAGGTCTCGGCTGCCTGGACATGGGCTTTGTACTGACCCAGCGGAAACTCGTACCGCGCGATAACATTGGTCTTGAACGGCGGGGTGAACGGCAGGCGTTCGCCCGCCGGCGCGATAACGCTATAGCCATTGTTGTAGTTCTGCAGCAGCTTGGCATCGGTATACGTCGATGCGCTGGTGACCGTCAGCCCGGCGATCGGCCGCAGGGTGAAATCCAGTTCCGCGCCGCGGGCACGCGCCTTGCCCACGTTCTGGATGGTATAGACGCCAGGCGTGCCGGTCACGCTGTAGGTCTGGATGGCCAGCTGGATACCTTTCCAGTCTTCCCAGAACAGGGTCAGATTGAGCGTACCAAAACCGTGAGCGAAGCTGTTTTTGGTGCCGATTTCATAATTGGTCAGCTTTTCCGCAGCGTAGGTAACCGAAGCGTTGGGATCGATCGTGCTGCGCGAGTTCGTACCGCCCGGTCTGAACCCATCGGACACCGTGGCATAGACCAGATGGTCGCGATCGAACTTATATGTGGCGTTGCCGCGATAGGTGAAGCCGTGACCCTTGACCTGGACCGGCCCAATCGAACCATCGGCTCGAACGACGCCCAGGCTGGTGCATGGCTGACCCGGCGTGAGCGCCGGACCGATGCAATACGGCTCCGACCCCTTCGTGCCGTTGAAGTCTTCCAGCGTATTATTGTACTGATAATAGCGCACGCCCCCGGTCAGCGTCAGTTTCTTGCTGACATCGAAATCGAACTGCGTGAAGGCGGCATAGTCCCGATCGATCCGGTCGCCAAGGTCGAGATAATAGGTGCCTGGATTGTCGGTAACGCTGAGCGAGTCGGCGAGACCGGGAACGTAATAGTTGTAATCGAAGCGCTCTTTCTGCCGCTGGTAGAATACGCCGGCAATACCATGCAACCGCCAGTTGGTCGGAGTAGCGAGCCGCGCCTCCTGGCTGATCTTTTCGGAAAAGCCGCTCGCCTTGAAGGTTTGTGTCGGATCGATCTGCTGGCCGGCATTATTACGGTAATCGCTGGCCGAACCATAGAGTGTGTCATAGAAATAGCTGTAGTCGGCGTAGTCGTTGTCGCCGTGGCTGTGGCGATCGAAATAGGCGCCGGCATAGGTCAGGTCGAAATCGGATATTTTCCCGGTGATGGTCAGGCCGGCCTGATAAAAGCTGTCGTGGTTGTTTTCGTCGTCGTAACGCTGCGTCACCAGCGCGCCATCGGGACCACGCGCCGGAAATTCGCTGAAGCTGCCGCGCCGGTTCTGGACCTGCGCCAATACCGCAGGCGTCACGGTCCAGTTGTCGTCAAGCTTGACCGCAAGTTGCGCGCGACCGCCGTAAGTCTCGACCGGGTTGTAATTCGCGCCGGCAACGGCGGCGTTATTCACCGTCAGGCCAATCGATGGGTACGTCCGCGAAGAGTAGAGGTTGCGGATGTAACCGCCGATCTTGTCGTAGTATCCGACCACCCGCAGGGCGACGGTCTGGCTGAACGGAACGTTGAGAAAGCCTTCCGCGGTGCCGCCGTAAGCGCCGGCGGTGTATTTGTCGCCGTTGAGATCGTAACCGCCGCTGAATTTGTTGAAATCGGGCTTGTTGCTGATCAGCCGGATGGTGCCGGCTTCGCTCGATGCGCCAAACAGCGTGCCCTGCGGCCCGCTCAGCACCTCGACCCGCGCGACATCGTAGATGTGCAGATCTGCCGCGCCGTTGATCGTCGTGATCGGCTGTTCGTCGAGATAGATGCCGACCGTCTGCAGCGAGCCTTGCACGTAATTGCCGCCGTCGGTGGCGATGCCGCGTATGGCCACGGTCGCATTGCCACCAGGATTGGATCCCGACGTTGCCACGCTGGGCAGATATTTCACATAGTCCCGAAAGTCGCGCACCTGCAGCTGGTCCAGCTTGCGCGTATCGAGCACCTGAATACTGATCGGCACATCCTCGATGCCCTGGACTCGTTTTTGGGCAGTGACGATGATCTCATTGGAGGCATCGCCATTGTCCTTTGCCACCGGTCCATTCGCCGCCGCCGTGTCGGGTTGGGCAGACTGCGCAAGCAACGTGGTAGGGGCGATAAATGCCGAACCGAAGAGCAGCGATGCCCGCAGGATCGAGAAGCGGTGGGGAATCAATACCTGGCTCGTCATGGCGTCACCTCAGCAGTTGCAAAGATGACGTATCAGAATTGCAAGGCCTTGCAACCCTATTGCGACAATTCTGCGTCGTATTGATGTATTGTGTTCGCAAGGACCCGCTGCACAGCCCCAAGCCACGGCGCGTAGTGACGCCAGTGATCGACTGCATCCCCATTCAGCGGCTGGCGGACCTGCTCCGAACTCGCGGTGCGCACCGATCGGTCGGTCTTGTGGAAATCGAGACAGCTTTGTTCAAAATCGAGCCCGCAGTAGGCCAGCAGCCGGTGGATCTCCGTTTCAGGATCGCGGACCAGCTTTTCATAACACACCCGGTGCACCGCGCCGGGCAGTACCGCATCGTAATGCATCATGAGCGCAACATAGTCCCGGTAATATGCGGCAAGATCATCGAGCGAATAGGTAAAGCTCTGGCCCCGGGAAAAATGTTGCTTGAACGCGGAGAAGCAGCTCGCCATCGGATGGCGCCGCGTGTCGATGATCCTGGCATGGGGAAGGATCAGGCGGATCAAGCCCAGATGCTCGAAATTGTTCGGCATCTTGTCTATGAATAGCGGGCGATTGGTTTTGCGCTGGATGCGGGTGCGATCGATATAACGTCGGCCCAGCGCAGCCAGCGTGGCGGCGTTGCTGGCCAGCAAACCGTCGAGATAGTCGCCCGAGCCGTTACGATCGCGTCGTGTTCGGGAAGCGGTCGCCAACTCGCGGGCGATGATCCCGAGCTCGGGCAGTTCCATGGTCCCTTCCACCTGGCTATGGCTGGCGAGGATCTGCTCGACCAGCGTGGAACCCGATCGCGGCAATCCGACGATAAAGATCGGTGCCGGATCGGGCCAGCCCTGCCCGGCCCTGGCATCGAAGACAGCACGGGTCAGCAATTGGCAAGAGCGAACCAGGTGCCGCGTGGTTCGCGCGGGATCGTACGGTATCGCTGCCTTGCGCAGGCGCGCGCCGGTGGCGTAATGCTCGAAAGACACCCGAAACTGGCGTTGATCCTCGAACGCCTTTCCCAACGCGTAATGCAGGTGATGGAGATCGTCGGCCGAGGATGGGTGCCTGATCGCCTCCTGCATGCGATCGAGGTCATCAGGCGCGAAGCGCACGGTCTTCAGGTTGGCTAGGCTCCACCATGCCTCGCCCAGACCTGGTTCCAGCGACAGCGCCTTGCGGTATGCGGCCACGCTGTCATGCTGCCGCCCGACCGTCTTGAGCGCGTGTCCCATGCTCATCCACAGCCGACTCTGGTCGGGATAGCGCAACAGGACCGCCTCGTAGAGTTCGATCGCAGTGCCATATTCGCCCGCATGCGCCAGAACTGCGGCCTTCAGCGTCTTGGCCGCCGGATTGGCGGGATCGTCGCCCCGCCCGGCGTCGCGCTGGGCGCGCGCCGCGGGAAGCAGGTTGCGGCGATGGAGAACGGGGGCGTAGTTGAGCCGCGCGGCCGTGAAGCCCGGCGCCAGCCGCAGCGCGTGCTCCAGCAACTCCTGCGCGTCCTTCAGCCGCCCGACCCGCGCCGCCAGTTCGCCGAGCATGCGCAGGGCGGCGATATCTTCCGCGTCGGTGCGCAGGCGTTGCTTCAACAGCCTTTCGGCAACGGACAGATCGCCCTGCTGCAGCGCCAGTGCTGCCTCGACGAGCATCGGATCGCGCTGAGCCGCGCGCAGTTGCTCAGCGAAGCCCGGTTTCGGCTTTGGCGGCATGGGCATCGATCCTTGTTTCCAGAACTGCGACCCCGTAGCGAGGCAGCAGCACGGAACCGGTATGGCCGCCCGCCAGCACATCGTCCATCATGCGCGGCAGCTCGACCCGGCGCGGCGCCTCAGCGTAATTGCTCAGGATCACCACCTGCCGTCCGCCGCCTTCGCGGACTCCGACATCGACGCCGTCGGGCAGACCCGGCAGCACCGGAACGACGCCGCTGGCTGCGGTCAACTGCCGGACGATGGTCGCGGTCAGTTTCGGGTCCAGGTTCGCGCCGACATAGGTGATGCTGCCAAGCCCGATCCGGCGCGTCACCGCTGCGGGCTGCTCGTCCAGCCAGCCGTTCGCCGCACCATAGCGCAACGTCACCTCGGCGTCCGGGACGGTGATCTCAAGGCGTTCGGCCCAGGTCGTGGCTTCGCCCTGCCCCCAGCGTCCCGCAACCGCGACGGGCCGATCAAGCGCATACCACAGTGCGACCCGTGCGCCGACAAGCGCCGCAAGCGCGCCGGGCTGGCGTGCTGGAGACAACGCATTGTCGCCATCCTTCAACCCGCTGCGGGCGCCGAGTACGAGATTGCCGCCTCCTTGCACGTAAGCGATCAAATTGTCGCCGGCAGCCTGGGTGAGCAGGTTCAGCGCCGGCGCGATGACCAGCTTGTAGCGGCCCAACGGTGCGGTGTCGGCGACGACATCGACCGAGCGGCTTATCGTGCGCAACGGCAAATAATAATCGTAAAGCACATTGGCAGGAATGAAGCCTTCCGCAAAGCGCTGCCAGCCAATCGCCCAGCGGCTGGGATAATCGTTCAACACGGCAACCGGCGAAACAACGGTCGTGCCGGCCAACGCTGGCGCGGCACGGGCGAACTCGGCGCCGATCCGGCTGATCTCGTCATAGACCGGTACCGGGCTGCCATCCGCACCGACGATCACGCCGTGATATTGTTCCTGGCCGCCGAGCGCCGAGCGCCACTGCCAATAGGCCACCGCGTCCGCGCCATGCGCGACGGCGTGCCAAGCCAGTGCGCGCACTTCACCCCGGTCGAGCGAAATGTTGTTGTCCGCCCAGTTCACCGTCCCGGGCTGCGTCTCCATCACCCAGAAATTGCGCCCGAGCAGCCCGCGCACGATATCGTGAGTCACCCCGAAACGCGCAGGGTCGAGGTGGTTCGCCCCGGTGTATTCGTCCCAGGACGCGAAATCCAAATCGGCGTTCAGCGTATGGAGGTCGAGGTCGTCCACATCTGCGACATAAGTGGCCGGTGTCTTGGCGCGCGCATCGATCCACAGGTTCGTCGTGATGCGCTGGGACGGTGTCGCATTGGCCCTGATGATATCGCGCTGATCGCGCAGATAAGCGCGATTGGCATCGGTCAGGAACAGGCGCCACGCCAGCATCAGGCCGGGATTGCCATCGCCCGTGGGCAGCGGGATCTGCGACCAGTCGCTGTAGGTCTGGCTCCAATAAGCGGTGGTCCAGCGCGCGTTCAACTGATCGAGCGTGCCGTAGCGCTGCTTCAGCCACGCCTGGAATTGCGTGCGCGTGTCCGGGCTGAAATCGTCGCCACCGGGCTCGTTATCGATCTGCCAGCCGATCACGTCGGGGTCGTGGCCAAAGCGCTGTGCCATGCGCGTCACCACTTGCGCCGCCAGCAAGCGAAACTGCGGATTGAAATTGTCGGCCTGATGCCGCCCGCCATGCGTGTCGCGCATGCCGTTTGCCCGCGTGCGGAAAACTTGCGGGTAGGCCGTGGTCAGCCATGCCGGCGGTGCGGCGGTCGGCGTGCCGAGCACCACTTTTATGCCACGCCGCCCGGCAGCGCGAATAGCGCGATCGAGCCAGTCCAGCTTGAAGTCGCCTTCGCGCGGCTCGATGCTGCTCCAACTGAACTCGGCGATGCGCACGAAACCAATATGCGCCGCCTGCATCATCGCGAGGTCCTGATCCCAACGGCCCTCGGGCCATTGTTCGGGATACCATGAAACGGCCGTCATCAGCGCAAGCGGGCGAGCGACCACGGCCTGCGGCAGCGAAGCGGCGCTTTCGGCAGACTGGCCGGCGCCGCTGATCAGCACCAAAGCCATGAGTTTCACCAGCACGTTACGCATGCGCCTTGGTAACTCCACTAAGCCACCAGCTAGGCTTAAGCGGCTAAGTCGTCACAGTACAGCAATTTTGCAAGCCCTTGCAAATAGAGACTGCGTTATCGAAAAGGTGTTTGCCGTCGCATCAGTCGGCGACCGAGCCGCCTTTTTGCAAGTTCCCCGGATATAGACGATGTTCCGCCGAGATTGAGCTGTCGGCAATCCGCATGGCCATCATTTCGGCGGCCGCCTGCGCCATGCGTTCGATCGGCTGACCGACCGACGACAGCGCGTGGCTGAGCCAGCGGCCGGGCTCGATCCCGTCGAATCCGGCCACGGCGACGTCTTCGGGTACCCGGCGACCCAACCGATAGACCAACGCATCCTTGGCGCCGATGGCCATGACATCGTTGGCGGCGATGACGGCGGTATAGTCATCGATGCCGCGCTCGCGCCATGCGCCGATCGCAGCGACTCCGTGTTCGTAATCGAAATCGCCCTGGAAATCGGCGACCACCACGGCTCCCGCTTTCGCCAGCGCCTGGTCGACGCCCGCCATGCGCTCGGTGCCGACGTAGGAGTCCGCCGGCACGCGGATCAAGGCGAAGCGGCGGTGTCCCGCACCAAGAACATGGCGGGCGATGACGCCTCCCGATGCGCGATGGTCGCAACTGACCGATGGTGCTTCCCTCTCGTCCGAACGATTGTAGAACAGCAGCGGCACCTGCGCGAGGTCGAGCTGCTGGCGGTGCTCGCGGGGGATGGCGGCAGCGGCGACGACGCCGTCCAGCTGGTAGGACAGGATATGATCGACCACCGCGCCGATTTCCGCATCATTCTCGATCAGGAACAGCATCACCCGCACGCCGCGCAGTGAAAAAGCACGCGACAAGGCCAGCAGCACTTCGGGATAGTGGCGATTGGTCTCGTTGAACAGGATCAGCCCGACCACATTCGATCGGCGCGTCGCGACCGCGCGCGCCATGACGTTGGGATGATAGCCTAGCTCGCGCGCCGCCCGCATCACCAGGGCGCGAGTCTTGGGCGCGACGCTGGCGCCCGGCGTAAAAGCACGCGACACTGCCGAGGCTGACACACCGGCCGCACGCGCAACATCCTGCGAGGTCAGGCGGCGCGGCGGCGCATTCACGGTATCGTCCGGTGGGTTCTGCCGCTTGCGACGCGCTTTCAGTTCCATAAGCCACTCAAATCCATTTGCCGCCGGTAAATTTTTCGCAGGCGCTTTGCCCCCGCCGTCCGCGAATGGCCAGCGTTATCGCCGGAGCCGCAGGCTGCAATGCAGCATGTGTCTCTTCGACAGGACGCTCTACCGGTCGGGTTGCAAGCGTCAGGATTGCGAAGTTTCGCGCCCCAGCGTCTCAGGCAGCGCTAGCCACAGCACCGCTCCCACGACATAGACCACCGCGCCACAAGCCATCAGCCGAGCCAGCCCCAGCCGGCCGCTGAAGGCGGTAATGAACAGCGGCGCGCCCATCGCGAAGATGTGGCCGGCATGGAACAGCGCCGCGCCATGGGTGCGCAGCCGCGCCGGAAACAGCTCGGCAAACCACACCCCCCAAGCCGAGTTGCACGACAGCCCGATCCCGAAGGCGAGCGCGACCGCGTCGAGCGCAGTCCCGCGCAGACCGCCAAACAGGAAGACCGGGATGCAGACCGCCGCGAGCAGGTAGCCGGCCGCCGCACTGCGCCGGCCATAACGATCGGAAAGCCATGCCCAGGCAAACCCGCCGACCAGAGATCCCGCGCCGAGCACGGCGAAGGTATCCCCGACCTGCGCGGCGTCGTAGCCCAGCGCCTCCTTCAGGTAGACCGTCACGAAGCTGGCGAAAAGCTGGTAAGCGTTGAAATCGATCCCGGACAGCAGGATGCAGCCGATGGTCAGCCAGCGCCATCGGACGGACAGCATCTCGCGCCAGCCCCCGGCCTCCCCTGGAGGGGGCTCTTCAAGCGGCGGCTTGATACCGGGCGGCACCAGCAGCACCGCCAGCGGCGCGATCAGCAGCGGCGCCGCGCCCAGCCACATCAGCAG
>CAXTOI010000015.1:0-19672 GCA_964245645.1 uncultured Novosphingobium sp.
AACGACAAAATGGGAATCCCTAAACCGAGTCAGGTCATCGGGCCCTTGGTATTACTACCTCCTGGATGAGGTAGTGAATCACGTTCCTGCGGCCAGGAAAAGCCCATTATTGGGTCCGGACCCTAGAATCTTTGTCTTCGCGTGATTTTTGCGAAAAACCGGTACCCACTTTTTCGCATCACGCTTTAAGCTGAATTTGTCTTCCGCTGCCATCATGCCTAGATTGCAGCCTTGCCTGACATCGGGAACACCGCGTGAGCGAAGAGACATTGCAGGCAGCGCTGGCGGCGCTGAACATCGAGCCGCAGGTCCACGAACACCCCGCCGTGTTCACAGTCGAAGACAGCGCCGAGATCCACGCCGCCGTGCCCGGCGCGCATACCAAGAACCTGTTCCTCAAGGATGCCGGTGGGCAATTCTGGCTGGTCACCGTCGATCATGCCACCCGCGTCGATCTGAAAGCGCTGGCCGGTGCGATCGGCGCGCGCAAGCTGTCCTTCGGCAAGCCCGAGGATATGGCCGCGCTGCTGGGTATCACCCCGGGCGCTGTCTCGCCGCTGGCGGCGATCAACGATATCGAGCGTCGCGTGCGCGTGGTCATCGATGCTGCGCTGGCCCAGGCGGCGCGGGTGAATGTGCATCCGCTGCGCAACACCGCCACTATAGGCTTGTCGGGGGCTGACCTGCTGCGCACGCTGGCCGCCTGGGGTCATCCCGCGCTGGTCGTGGTGATTCCCGAACGCGCCGTGCCCGAAGCGGCATGACCACCAGCGCCTTCGCCTTGTTCAAGATCGGCATCGGCCCGTCGAGCAGCCACACCGTCGGCCCGATGCTCGCTGCGCATCGCTTCACCGGCGAACTGGCCAGCCGCGACATGCTGACATCGAGCAGGCGCGTGGTCGCCGACCTTTACGGCTCGCTGGCGCTCACCGGCAAGGGCCATGCCTCCGATTCGGCCGTGATCCTGGGCTTGTCGGGCGAACTGCCGGCAACCGTGGATGTGCAGGCCGCGCCTGGCCTGCTGGCCGCAGTGCATGCCGATCGGCGCCTGCTGCTGGCCGGCGCGCAAGGAATCGCATTCGCTCCGGACGAGGACATCCGCTTCCACCAGCGCGAGCGCCAGCCGTTTCATTCGAACGCCATGGCCTTTTCCGCCTTCGACGCCGCCGGCGCGCTGCTGCTGCACCGCTTCTATTATTCGATCGGTGGTGGCTTCCTGCTCGACGAGGACGAGGCCCGCACCAATTTCCTGGTGGTGGACGAAACCGTGTTGCCCTGGCCTTTTACATCGGGCGGCGAATTGCTCGCGATGGGCGATGCTGCCGGCCTGACCATTGCCGAACTGATGCTGGCCAACGAACTGGCGCGCGCGCCGGCGGAGCAGATCGAGCAAGGCCTGGATGCGATCGCCGCGGCCATGGAGGCCTGCATCGATCGCGGTTGCAGCCAGACCGGCGTGTTGCCCGGCGGCTTGCGCGTCAAGCGGCGCGCGGCGGCGCTGACGGCCGAACTGGCTGTGCGGCAGCAGACGGCGCTTAACGATCCGCTGGCGGTGCTCGACTGGATCAACCTGTGGGCGATGGCGGTCAACGAGGAAAACGCCAGCGGCGGCCGCGTCGTCACCGCCCCCACCAATGGCGCCGCCGGGATCATCCCGGCGGTGCTGCGCTATTATCAGCGCTGCTACCGCGGCGACCGCGCCGGTGTTCACATCTTCCTGCTGACCGCCGCGGCGATCGGCGCGCTATACAAGCGCAATGCCAGCATCTCGGGGGCGGAGGTCGGCTGCCAGGGCGAAGTCGGCGTAGCCTGCTCGATGGCGGCGGCCGGGCTGACGGCGGCGCTGGGCGGCAGCAACGGCCAGATCGAAAACGCCGCCGAAATCGCCATGGAGCACAATCTCGGCCTCACTTGCGACCCGGTCGGCGGGCTGGTCCAGATTCCCTGCATCGAGCGCAACGCGATGGGCGCGGTCAAGGCGATCGATGCCTCGCGCCTGGCCATGCTGGGCGATGGCAGCCACGTCGTCAGCCTGGACAAGGTGATCGAGACGATGCGCCAGACCGGCGCCGACATGCGCGACAAATACAAGGAAACTTCGCAAGGCGGGCTGGCGGTCAATGTGGTGGAATGTTGAACAGGCCCAAGCCGCACCGTTCACATCGCGTTGGGTTGCGCGGCGATAGCAGACACGCCGGCACGCTTGGCAGGAATAGGCGACAATATGACGATCCGCAGTGAGATGGCGCGCCTCGGCAGCGGCGATGTAGGTCTCAGCGTCATCCTCGCGATCCAGATTTCGATCGTGTTCATCGTTGCGCCGCTCGTTGCAACCAACACCGTCACGACCCAGCTCGCTGAAATGCTGCGCTTCGGCCTGGCCGCGACCACGATCCTGATCGTTGCGCATCACCGGATGGTGCGCGCCGCCGTTGCCCTGGCGTTCATCGCGACGCTGGTGGCTTCGCTGCATTGGCAATTGGGCGGCACCGCCGACGCGATCGTGCAGGGAAAATTCCTTGCCACCATCCTGTTCGACGTCATCGTTGCGGCGGTCGTCGCTTACGCGACCTTTGCACCGGGCAAGGTGACGATCCATCGCATCCTGGGAGCGGTCATCCTTTATCTCTATGTGGCGCTGATCTTTGCCGGCTTGTTTCGCGTGATGGCCATGGCGCTCCACCCGGCATTTCGCGGGCTGCCGCCAGGGCAGCGGGCGCAGTTCAGCGATTTGCTGTACTACAGCCTCAGCGCGCTCACCACCGGGAGCAGCGGCGACATCGTCGCCGAGCATCCGCTGGTGCGCAGCCTGTCCAGCCTCGAATCGGTCATCGGCCAGCTTTATCCCGCCACCTTGCTGGCGCGCCTGGTCACCTTGCACGCCACCGATCAGGCGAGTGCCGACACCAAGGACAGCACATCGTGACCAATTTTCAAAATCCTCATCACCGCAATTCGAACTGAGGCGGTCATCCGCTCACGTCAGCAGGGCTACTGCATTCTCCGGCGATGCCGGGGCCACGGCCAAATAAAAACGAGCCGCGAACACAAAGAGCACACTGACAACGATCGCCACGCCATCGATGCAAGATCATACCACGTCCTCGGGATGCAGCGCGCAATCATGCCCGGCGGTCTCGACCTGGATCGTCGCATGGCCGATGGTAAAGCCCTGTTCCAGCCGCTGGGCAAGCTCGTGGAGGAAATCGTCGCCGGGATGGCCGCCGGGCATGACCAGATGTGCCGTCAGCGCGGTTTCGGTCGTGCTCATCGGCCAGATATGCAGATCGTGGACCGCGGTGACGCCTTGCTGCCGGCCAAGAAAGCCGCGCACGGCGGTGCAGTCGATCTGGTCGGGCACCGCCAGCAGCCCGAGTTTCACCGAATCGCGCAGCAACGACCAGCTGCCCATGCCGATGATCGCCAGGATGGCCAGGCTGGTAATCGGATCGATCCAGTCATAGCCGGTCAGCGTGATCAGCAGCGCCGCCACTACGACGCCCGCAGACACCGCGGCATCGGCAAGCATGTGCTGAAACGCAGCCCGCAGATTGAGGTCGTTCCTGTTGCCGCCCCAGAACAGCATCGCCGACGCGCCATTGACCAGGATGCCCGCTCCCGCAACGATCATCACCAGCTGCCCTGAAACCGGCGCGGGATGGGCCAGCCGCTGCAGTGTCTCGATCAGGATCGCCCCCAGCGCCACCCACAACAGCGCGGCATTGGCCAGCGCCGCCAGGATCGACGAGCTTTTCAGGCCATATGTAAACCGCGCCGACGGTGGGCGTTCCGCCAGCCGGCTGGCGCCCCAGGCCATCAACAGCGCCAGCACGTCCGACAGATTGTGCCCGGCATCGGCAAGCAGCGCCGTCGATCCGCCGAACATCCCCGCCGCCGCCTCGATCACCACAAATGCCAGGTTGAGCGTAACCGATATGGCAAAGGCGCGCCCCGCCATCGGCCCATGGTGATGATGGCCGTGGCCATGTCCGGCATGATCATGGTCGTCATGCGCATGGCTGTGATTATGGCTGCTCATGCGGCTCCCGTGGCACAGATCGGTTCAATCGTAAACGCAAGCGTCCAGGTCGCCGCGTCGCACGACCCCGCTGCGCGCCGCGATCGAATTGCCATGCCGCCGCACCGATCCGGTCGCGCCGACCACCGCGCGTTTCTTCGGGCTGGGCAGCGCCGCCGCAATCCGCGCCGCCTCGATCTGGCTCAAATGCGCCGCGCCATGCCCGTAATAGCGCTGTGCCGCCGCCTCCACGCCATACGTGCCCAGCCCGGTTTCGGCGACATTGAGGTACACTTCCATGATCCGCCGCTTGCCCCAGATATTCTCGATCAGCACGGTGTACCAGGTCTCCAGCCCCTTGCGCAGATAGCGTGTCCAGCCGGCGCCCTGCCACAGGAAGGCGTTCTTTGCAGTCTGCTGGCTGATCGTCGAGCCGCCGCGCAGCTTTTTCCCGCTCTCATCCTTGGCCATCGCCACCTCGATCGCATGCGCGTCGAAGCCATGATGCCGGCAGAACTGGCTGTCCTCTCCGGCAATTACCGCATCGACCATGCTGCGATCGATCTGCGACAGCGGCGTCCAGGTCTTGTCGAAGCCATGCGGGTCGGTGATCATCATCAAGGTGATCGGTGGCGGTACGAAGCGGTAAATCACCGCCATCAGCACCGACAGGATGAGGAAATAGATCAGCGCCATGGCCGCCCACCACACAAGCGCGAAGACGCAGCCATGGCCGCGCGCGGGGCGGGGGAACAAACGCATTTCGCGCGGAATACGGGCAGAGGCAGGCTGTGGCAATCGAGTTGAAAATCGCGCCGGAACAATGATGCCTGCAGCATGCTGCGGCGCTGTATTTGCTCGCCTCATCCACCGGCGAACAAGCTCGGCTGAAGTCTTTCCGACTCGACGTCAGTCGAAAAGACTCTAAGCCTGAAACAGCGTCTCGCCGATGAAACCGCCGCGACGAGCGCCCGGCGGACAAGCGAACAATCCGCCGCCGGTATGCGTGACGAACTGGTTCATCATGTCGAACTTCGCCATGTTCTCGAAAATCTTGACGAAGCCGCTGCGGGGATCGCGCTGCCACGCCAGGAACATCAGCCCGGCGTCGAATTCCATGCCTTGATGCCACGGCGGCCAGCGCTCGGCGATCAGGCTGACGCCGTTATCGTAGGAATAGGCGCGGCGCAGGATCTGTGCGCCATCGTTGGCGGCGGGCGCGGCGAGCCGGACGTGGCTGTTTTCCGGGATCAGCGAATTGCCTTGCGCGTCGTTGGCGGCCAGATGCAGCGGCTCGAATTCGCCCTTCTGCCCCAGCGGCGCCCCGGTCGCCTTGTTGCGCCCGACCACTTGTTCCTGAAACGCCAGCTTCATCCGATCCCAATGCTCCAGCGCAATACGGATCGGGCGCGCGACCAGGTAAAAGCCGCCCTTCATCCAGCCGCCTTCGCTGCCCACCCACACTACGCGGTCCATCATCGCGACATCGCGGACGTCGGGGTTCATCGACCCGTCCTTGAAGCCCATCAGATTGCGTGGGGTCTCGCCGGGCTTCGCGCTTGCGCCGAAGCCGGCTTGCACCCAGCGCAGCTGCGCCACGCCATAGCCGATCCGGGCCAGATGGCGCGCCGCGTGCATCGCCACCTGCGGATGATCGGCGCAGACCTGGATGCACAGGTCGCCGCCGGTACGTTCGGGAACCAGCTGATCGCCGTTGAACCGCGGCAGATCGATCAGCGCCGCCGGGCGTCGCGCCGCCAGGCCGTAACGGTCCGCGCTGGCCTTGCCGGACAGGTTCGCGCCGAACATGCTCGCGCCGAAACCGAAGGTCAGCGTCAGACCAGACGGCGGCAGCCCGCCGGCTTCGCCCGAGTCGGTGGGCGGCTGATCGGGAATATCGCCATCGGCAACCGGCAGCCCGGCGGTCAGGCGTGCCGCCGCCTCCGTCCAGCGGTGCAGCAGGTCGATCAGTTCGGAGCGCTTGTCAGTCACCAGGTCGAAACTGGCGAAATACAAATGGCCCTGCGCGGCGGTGATGATCCCGGCCTGGTAAGGCCCGTAGAAGGGAACACTGCCGTCGCTCTGCTTGGCGCGGCCGTGCCGGTCCATCAGCGGCGGCGGGGTGGCGATCGCGGGCGAGGCCAGCAGCACCGCAGCAGCCCCGCCGGCCGCCGCGGCGCCGCCCAGAAATCCGCGCCGGCCGATGCCTTCGGGGGTGTCTCCATTCACCCCCGTGAACCCTTCACCAGCGTGTTCATATCATCCTCGACATAATAGAAGCCGCTGCCGTCGGGGATCATGACGATGCCGAACAGATCGCCGTTGCCCGGCGGCGATTGGGCCTGATCGTTGTCGATCCACTGGGCATAAACCTGTTTGCCGGCATGCGGATCGACCTCGACCAGCTGGCCATTCTTGCCATTGGCGACCAGCAGATGGCGTTCCGGCGTCCACGCCATCGCCAGCGGCCAGGCGAGCAATCCGTCCTGCGTGACCACCCGGCCGGTTCCGGCGCTGTCGGCGCGGGTGGACGCATGTTCGATCGCGGTGATGACATTGTCGAGTCCATCGGTGACGTAAAGCGTATCATCGCCGTCGAGCGCAAGCCCCGTCGGCCCGAACAGGAAATTGTCGCGATCGGCGCGCTGCGAAAAGCCGTTGCCCACCACCGTTTGGCTCAGCAGCACCGGCGGCTTGCCGTCGGGGATCGCCAAATCGAGCCGCAGCACCGTCGCCTTGTGCACGATCACCGGATAATGGGTGGCGGGATCGAGCACATCCGGCCCGGGAATGTCGAAACCGGCCATTGAGATGAACAGCGTGGCGCTGGCGCCATTGTCGATCACCGCCATATTGCCCCAGGGATCGTTGATCGTCGGCCCCGACCAGGTGGCGACCAGCTTGCCGGTGGGATCGAGCACCAGCACGCAGCCGTCGCCCTTGGTGCGGGTGGTGCCGTCTTTCGATGGAGTCGAGCCGACGATCACCCAGCCCGATTTCAGCATGGTCATCGCGGTGGTCAGCCCGACGCCCCCCGGGCATTGTGCCAGCGATTGCGGGATCTGGGCAAACAGCGCGGTCTTCTTCGTTGCCGGGTTATAATCGACGATGGTGGTGCCGGTGCCCTGCAGATTGTTGATATTGTTGAAGTTGTCGATCAGCACGTCGTCCTTCTGGATCTTGCCGGCGGAAACCGGGGCGATCACCATGGCATAGGGGTTGACGTCGCCGTTCTCGGGCGTGGTGGAAGCCAGCGTCTGATGGCGATGGATGCTCTCCAGAAAGCCCTGCGGCGCGGCGGTGGCGTCTGCGGGGATAAGGATGGCAGCCAGCAGCATGAACCCTGATACCACGCGGCGACGATCCGAACCCCTCCGCTCCTCGCCCTTGAGAGGAAGGTGGGGTGGGGGTGTACGACACCCGCGTGGACGCGGGGCATTCGCCCCGCTCCCCGAACCCTCTATCCCTTCTCCGGTGGGGAGGGGAGGAAGAGCCGGAATGAATTCAGCTCGGTATAAGGTTTGGCTCGCCGTCGATTGCCTCATGATCGGTTCTCTTTCCTTACAGCGCAACATTAGCGCGCACGCCCAGCACCACCTCGTTGCCGACGCGGCTGGTGTCGGTTGCGGAGTTGGGATTGGCGATGCCGCCGCCCGGATTGAAGACATACTGCACGTCAGGCTGGATTTGCAGCCACGGCGTCAGTTGGCGCTGATAAGTCACCTCGACAAAGGTTTCCGAGGTGCGGCGCGGGTTGTAGCTGCCCGAGAAGTAAGCGATATCCGCGTCCGCAGCACCCTGCTGCGGGCTGACGCGGGCGAACCCCATGCCGACACCCAGGCTGTCGTCGGTGTGGTAAGGCAGAGGATCCCTGAGCACCAAACCGAGATTGGCACTGAACGAGATCAGGTTGCGATCGGCAAATGGCGTGCCCATCACCCGCGTAAAAGCGCTGAGCGAGCGATTGGGGTCCTTCGTCGATCGCCAGATCATCCGGTCGACCACCGCATAGATACCCAGATTGCCGCGGTGCAGCCGCTGGCTGCCGTCGCTGCCCGGATCGGCAAGTCGCAGACCATCGCCGCCAAAACGCACGTCGGCGAACTGCTCGCTGTCATACCACACACCCAGCCGATATGTGCGCGCCAGCGGCTGGCTGGCGCCGGGCGCGACCATGCCGCCCAGCGCGGGCGCGGAATATTGCAACTCCGCCAGCAGCAGCGCGCCATGGCGAAAGAACGGAAAGCTGGTGCCCGAAGGATCAGCGACCTGCGGATCGATGCCTTGGGCCTGCAATTGCGCATTGCTGATGTTGAACGGGCTGCCGCTGAATGCGCCGAATTGCAGGTTCAACCCGGTGGCCACGCGATAGCGCGCCCGCACGCCGGGCGCCGACAGCGGATAAGCGGGGCCGCCCCCGGGCATGTCGGCAGAGGGGAGCATCGGCCAGCCGAACATGGTGTTCACGAACAACAGCGCATTCGTCGAGACCATCCATTCCTGATCGAGGCTCTGCTGGCCGATCCGGATGTCGAGCCGATCCTCCGGCAGCAGCTTCTGATCGTACCACAATTCCCACAGCCGGGTAGCGCGGTCGGATCGATGCCGCTAGCGGTCTGCAACGTGCCGAGATTGCGCTGGCTGAGATTGATCCCATGCAGCTGTAGCCCGGAGACATTGAAGGTGCCCCCGTAATAACCGAAGGCACGCTGCGAATTGACCTGCAGCACCGCTTGGGTCAGGCCATCGTAATCGAGGCTTTGGTGGAAGCCCCCGGCAACATTACCCAGCGCCTCGCTGGTTTCTTCGATCGCCAGGGTGATGCCGTAGTGCGAAAGCTCGGTGCGCAGCCCCCACATGTCGCCAAGCAGGCCCTGGTCGCGCCGCCAGTTCTTGACAAAGGCGAAGGGGTCGTCGGGGTGAGCGGCGCCACTCGTGTCGTCCGGGACCGGAATCGAAATCGGCGGCGGCGCGGCAAACGCCGGAGTGATTGCCGAATGGATCACGCCGGCCAGCAGCAGTCCGCAACCCAGCGCTTTTGCGAAAAGCCCGCAACCGCAGTCGGGCACACTGCCTCGCTCGAATTGAACCCGCCCCATTCTTGCCTCCCGCCGAATCATGCGAGAGCGTTATTGCGAACAAAACGCAATTGCAATGCTATTGCGAGTTATTCGCATAAGAATGACGATGGTCATGGAAGGTTATGCGATGCAGTTCTTCCGATCCCCGGCCTTTTCCGCGGCTATACCCAAAGCCAATGTGATAACCGCCATGGCGGCCAGTCGGTCGCGCAGCACGCAAATATCATCGATCAGGTGCGCGCCGCTTGCCCGACTCAATCGAATCACGACCCGTTCACGCCGCCGGCAGCATCAGCCTGCGTTCTCCGGCGATCGACTGCATCGCCTTCTGCAGCTTTTCGAACGCCCGCACTTCGATCTGGCGGACGCGTTCGCGGCTGACGCGGTATTCCTGGCTCAGCTCTTCCAGCGTGCGCGGCTCGTCCACCAGCCGGCGCTCGGTCAGGATCGCGCGCTCGCGATCGTTGAGGCTGTCCAGCGCCTCGCCCAGCACGGCGTGGCGCCAATGCGCTTCCTGCGCCTGCGCCACGGTTTCGTCCTGCAGCGGATTGTCGTCCGCCAGCACGTCCTGCCACTGGCCCTCGCCATCCTCGCGCAGCGGCACGTTGAGGCTGGCATCGCCACCCATCATCATGCGCCGGTTCATGTTGACGACTTCCTGCTCCGACACGCCGAGATCGGTGGCGATCTTGGTCAGGTCGGCCGGCTTGAGGTCCGAATCCTCATAGGCATCCAGGTTCTTCTTCATCCGGCGCAGGTTGAAGAACAGCTTCTTCTGCGCCGCAGTGGTGCCCATCTTGACCAGCGACCAGCTGCGCAGGATGAATTCCTGCATGCTCGCCTTGATCCACCACATCGCATAGGTGGCGAGGCGGAAACCGCGATCGGGTTCGAATTTCTTGACGCCCTGCATCAGTCCGATGTTGCCCTCGGAAATCAGCTCGGCCACGGGCAGGCCATAGCCGCGATAACCCATGGCGATCTTGGCCACCAGCCGCAGATGGCTGGTCACCAGCTGCGCCGCCGCCTCGGGATCCTGATGTTCCTGGTAACGCTTGGCCAGCATATATTCGGTCTCCGGGCTGAGCACCGGAAACTTCTTTATTTCGCTGAGATAACGGTTCAGTCCCGCCTCGGTGCCGAGGCTGGGGATCGCCGTCAGGTTGGTTTCTCTGCTCACGGTTCCCATCGTCCTTTGCAAGTCGACACAGTGGTGGAACCCATTATGGCATTCCCTCGCGTCGGTTACGTAGCTGAATTCATTTGCCGTATATTAGCTTGACTATCTGGCCCCGCTTACCACCTGATCGCGCAAGGCCCCTAATAGTTCCCGCATATCGCCGGGCATCGCGCTTTCAAAGCGGATGTTTCGGCCGGTGGTCGGATGCGTAAACCCCAGGATCGCGGCGTGCAAGGCCTGCCGGCCGAACCGCAGGTCGGCCAGCACTCGTCGCAACGATCCGGGGGAGTGGCCATACACCGCATCGCCTAATAGCGCATGACCGATTGACGCCATGTGAACGCGAATTTGATGAGTCCGGCCGGTCTCCAGCCGGCACTCGATCAACGCTGCAGATGCGCTGCCGCCGCTCAGCCGCTCGCATGTGCGGTAATGCGTGACCGCGTGCTTGCCGCGCCCGTCCTCGACCAGCGCCATTTTCTTGCGATTGACGGGCGATCGCCCGATCGCGCCGATCACCGTGCCGGCCATCGGCATCGGCTGGCCTCCGGTCACCGCAAGATAGGCGCGCTCCAGCGAATGGTCGGCGAATTGCCGGGCCAGCCCCTCATGCGCGGCATCGGTCTTGGCCGCCACCAGCAGCCCGGAAGTATCCTTGTCGATGCGGTGGACGATGCCGGGGCGCGCGACGCCGCCGATGCCGGAAAGCTGCCCGGCGCAATGGTGCAGCAGCGCATTGACCAGCGTGCCATCGCGATTGCCGTTGGCCGGATGGACGACCAGGCCCGCCGGCTTGTCGATGACGATCAGCTGGTCGTCCTCATACGCCACCACCAGCGGAATATCCTGCGCCTCGGCGGCAGCGGCCGCCGGTACCGGCTGGCGGATGGCGAAATGCGTGCCGGCGGGTACCTTGCGCGCGGGTTCGCTCGCCGCCTGCCCGTTCAGGCGGATGCGCCCTTCGCCCAGCAGCGCCTTGATCCGCTCGCGCGACAAGCCGCTGGCATCGGCCAGGCTCTTGTCGAGCCGGCCGGACTCGCCCGTCACGCCTTCGATAGTGCTTTGCCCCCCAGACATGGCTACAAGATGGGCATGGATATGGCCGTGACAAGGTGCGTGATTGCAACGTTGATCGACGCGGCGCGGCGCTCCGGCGAACAGGAGTGCTGCGGGCTTCTGCTGGGTGCAGCCGGCCATCCGGGGCAGATCACTGCCGCAGTGCCGGCCGCCAATGTCCATCCCCGGCCCGCGCATTTCTTCGAGATCGATCCGGTCGCGCTGATCGGCGCTTATCGGGCGGAAAGAGCAGGCGGCCCGCCGCTTCTCGGCTTCTATCATTCGCACCCCGGCGGTCATCCGCGCCCGTCCGCGACCGATTGCGAGCATGCCGGCGGCGATGGCCGGGTCTGGGCGATCATTGCCGGGGATGCCGTGCGGATCTGGCGCGATACGGCCGAGGGATTTGTCGAAGTCGCCTTCGAGGTCGTCGCTGCATGAGCCTCACGCCGCGAATGAGGCATCACCCGGATTGTTCCCGGCGCCGGAATGTGACAAGCCCGCAGGCGTGATCCGCATTAGCGAAGTTTCAGGACCCAGCCCTCATGACACCCCATCTCGCCGACTCTTTTACTGCAGATCGGCCCGACCCGACCAGCTTTTCCGGCCTCGACATCGCCAGCCAGCTATGTTCGCGGCTGTGCCATGACCTGCTCAGCCCGGTTGGCGCGATGACCAATGGGCTGGAGCTGCTGGCCGATGAAAAAGATCCCGAAATGCGGCAGCGCTGCTACGAATTGCTCGAGCAAAGCGCTCGCATTTCGGCGGACAAGCTCAAATTCTTTCGCCTGGCATTCGGCGCCGCCGGCGGTTTCGGCGAGACCATTCCCGCCCGCGAACCGCAGGCGCTGATCGAGGCGCTGGTCGAGAATAGCGGCAAGATCGAGCTCAATTGGGCCATGGGCGCCGAATCACTGCCCAAGCCGGCGGTAAAACTGCTGCTCAATTTTGCACTGATCGCGATCGAGGCGCTGGTGCGCGGCGGCACGCTGGACATCGCCGCCGAATTGCGCGGCACGCTGTGCGAGATCGCGGTGCGCGCCAGCGGCCCGCGCATCGCCTTCGATGCCACCGTCGGCCGCGGGCTCGCCGGCGAATTGATTGCCAGCGAATTGTCCAGCCGCACTGCGCCCGCCGCGATGCTATACCAGCTCGCCTCCGGCGCCAGCGGCGAATTGCAATATGCGCTGACAGGCGATGCGCTGGTCCTGGGCGCAGCGCTGCCGATCAGCTAGAATATCGCGCAACCGACCCGATGCCAAATCGGCCCATTGGGTGAGGTGGCTCGCGAAGCGAGACGGAGGGGGCGGCGGGGGATTGATGCACAACGCCATAGATTGACCAGAAAAGGGGCCCCGGACTGGAGAACGAACTGATCCACTGCGAAGTCGCTTCGCCCAATTGGGACGAGCGCGCGCTGCCGATCACGATGGTGGTGCTGCATTATACCGGCATGCCGACCGCGGCCGAAGCACAGGCGCGGCTGACCGATGCCGCTGCCAAGGTCTCGGCCCATTATCTGATCGACGAAGCAGGCACGGTAACCCGGCTGGTGCCCGAGGAAAAACGCGCCTGGCACGCCGGGCGGTCCTATTGGCGCGGGATCACCGACGTCAATTCGGCCAGCATCGGCATCGAACTGGCCAATCCCGGTCACGAGTTCGGCTACCAGCCTTTTCCCGAGGCGCAGATGTCGTCGCTGCTGCCGCTGCTCGCCGACATCTGCTGGCGGCGCAGGATCTATCCGGCCAATGTCGTCGGCCATTCCGATGTCGCCCCGGCGCGCAAGCAGGACCCGGGCGAATTGTTCGATTGGGAAACCGTCGCCGATCTGGGGCTGGCGCTGGAAACCCCGCGCCCGCGCATCAGGCTGCTGCATGAAAACCCCAGCGCCTTCTACCTCGCGCTCGAACGCTTCGGCTATGATATCGCCGACGGCCACGCCGCGATCCGCGCCTTCCAGCGCCGCTATCGCCCGCGCATCATCGATGGCGAAGTCGACGGCGAATGCGGCGCGCTGCTGTTCGAGCTGCTGGTCAACCGCGACAGCTTGGAAGATGACCCCGATGATGCTATTTGACCCGCACCAGGGGGCTGGGCAGCCGCGTCGAGGATGGGTCTTTTCGAAGACTTGGTTCGCCGAGGAAAGTCCGGGCTCCACGAAACAAGGGTGGCGGGTAACGCCCGCCGGGTTCGCAGGCTCGCTTGCGGATTCAGGGAAAGTGCCACAGAAAGCAAACCGCCGATCTGGTTTTCCATTTAGCGATGGGGGCAGAGGTAAGGGTGAAAGGGTGCGGTAAGAGCGCACCGCGCGGTCGGCAACGGCAGCGGCATGGTAAACCCCACCCGGAGCAAGACCGAATAGGGGCGGCGCGCCGAGGTTTCGGCCGAGGCAGGCGGGTTTCACGCCAAAGTCCTCACGGACTTACGCCGTCCGGGTTGGTTGCTGGAGCGCGATGGCAACACCGCGCCGAGAGGAATGGCTGCCCATGCGGGGATCGAACCCCGCAAGACAGAACCCGGCTTATAGGCCCCCTGGCTTTCAGTGATCAGGTATCAGGTATCAGGTATCAGTTACCAATGATGTCGTCCCGCTCCTGAAGGTGGCCGATCAAAGCGGCGGCTGCCGCGCATGGGCGATTGCGTTCGCCGCCGAGAACACGATGGCATCTTCAACGAAGCCGGTTGCGGTCTGCCCCCAGCGGCGCATCGCCCATTTTCGCGCCACGAGCCCCGCGTAGGATGCCCCGACGGCAGCGCCGATGCCCAGCGCCGCGCCCGCCAGCTGGCGCTTCGGCGGGGCAAGGGTGGCACCCGCGAAGCCCGCGGTGATGGTTCGTGCCAGCAGGCCAAGGAACACGGTGCGATCGGGCGAGGTCTTCATCTTGTCGCCTGCCATCTCGGCCGCAGCCATCGCCACGCCACCCGCGGCAAACAGCGGGCGGCCCATCAATCGCGCCTGAGCATTGTCGTATGGCAGCGTGCCGCGCCACGCCGCGCCGGCCAGTGCGGAAAGCGGCGTCATCGCGCGCTGGCCTGCAACAAGGCCCATGAAAATCGAGCGTAGCATAAGAACTCCTGTCTGTTCCCTCCAAACGGCCGAACCGCAAAAGCGATCCGCACCTTGCGCCATGACAGCGGAACGAAGCCCGGGCACCGTAGTTGCGCGAATGGCTTGTGCACAAATTCGGCATCCGCCCGTCACGGAGCCGATTTATGCGATTGCATCCCAAGCCCATCGACCGGCAGGTCATCGTCATCACCGGCGCGAGTTCGGGGATCGGGCTGGTCACGGCCCGCGCCGCTGCCCGGCGCGGCGCGCAAGTGATGCTGGTGGCGCGCAACGGACCAGCGCTCGAGGCGATCGTCCAGCAGATCGGGGCTGCCGGCGGTCGTGCCGCTTGCGCCGTTGCCGATGTCGGCGATCCGGCTGCGGTAGAGGCGGCAGCCGCGCAGGCGATCGCGATTTTCGGTCGCATCGACAGCTGGGTCAATTGCGCTGGCGTCGCGATCTACGGCAAGCTCGCGGATATTCCCGAGAACGAGCACCAGCGCTTGTTCCAGACCAACTATTTCGGCGTGGTCCACGGCACGCTCACCGCGCTGAAGCATCTGCGCAACAATGGCGGCGCGATCATCACCGTCGGCTCGATCGCCGGCGACCTGCCCTCACCGATCATGGGCGCTTATGCGGCCTCGAAACACGCGGTAAAAGGTTTCATCGAATCGCTGCGGATCGAAGTCAATGCCGAGCGGCTGCCGGTTGCCCTGACGCTGATCAAGCCGTCCGGCATCGATACCCCGATCGCCGGCCATGCCGCCAATCACCTGGGCGCAGCAGCGTTGATCCCGCCGCCGGTCTATGATCCCAGGCTGGTGGCCGACACGATCCTCGAAGCAGCAGCAAAGCCCCGGCGCACTGTGACAATCGGCGGGATCGGGCGAATGCAAGTGCTGGCAAGCACGCACTTCCCGGGCATGCTTGCCCATTTCGGCGGTCTGCTCATGCCGCTGCTGTCCGATCCGGCGCGGCCGCAAACGCCCTCGTCCAACCTTGAAACCCCCACCGCCGGCGGTATCGAACGGTCACGCCATCAACATGGCCGGCGGGTCAGCACCTATCGGCTGGCGACGCTCCATCCTCTCGCGACGGCCCTATGCGGCGCAGCCGTCGCGATAGCCGTGTTTCACACCGGGCGCCGGCTGCTCGATCGGCCCAGCAAATCACCGAGTGTGTAAATCGACAGGGAGCACGAGCAGTTTGCGCCATGGGCGCTGAGATGAGCCTACCTTGTCGATCCGGCCTCCGCCCTGACGCTACAGTTTTTTATTGTTTCTCCGATGGTAGACGCCAAAGCCTTGCCCACTTTCTCGCCGTCGCAGGGGCAGAGCCGGCAGCGGGCGTTAAGCGGTTCATGCTTTATCGAAATGGCTACACTCTCGCAACAGATCTGCCATGCGGTGCACCTCGCGGTCTGCTTCGTGGAACGACTGCATCGCTTTTTGGTAATTCAGTGCTTTCATCAAGCCGGTGCCCCGACGCGGACTAGACATGCTAACAATTTGATTTTAGATCGTTATGGTGAGCCCAGCTGGATTTGAACCAGCGACCTACTGATTAAAAGACCAGATTTCTAGCGTTATTCTGGGTCGATCAGAGCAAATAATGGTTCGCAGACAGCAAAATCAGCGACATCTAGGTCAACCTGAGGCGCTCCAAGGAAGCGCATTTTCGGTGCTCAGGCCGGTACTTTTCGGAGACCCAGATGGCCGTTTTGAACTTGACCGAGGCACGCATCCGCGAGCTCTCGATGGGATCTGGCATCCACCGCGACGAGCAGGTGAAGGGGCTGATGGTGATACCGGCTTCGGACGACGAGCGCCGCTTCGCCGTCTTCGAGGCCGATCCGGAAGCGCGAGCAAAGCTGGCACCTACACCCGCGCTCTTAAATCCTTCCATGGCGAGGCGGAGCGCGGGCACATCATCGCCGGACTGGACGCGAAGATCGGGCGCGGCGGCGGCGGTTGCCACCTTCGCAGCGGTCGAGGCCTATGGCGCGATGGCCAGCCTGGACCAAGGCACCAACTACGTGCCGAACGACATGGTGGCGTAAATCCACGCCGGGGAGCGGATCATCCCGGCCGCAGACAACGCTCGCCTCATGGACGCCATGGACGGGCGCGGCCCGACGAGCGGCAAGAGCGGTGACACTCATCTGCATTACGGGCCTCAGCTCTCCGGAGATACGAAGCCCTTTGCACAGCAGTTGCTTGACCACGCCAGCGATCTGCGGTCGTGGGTGCGAAACGAGGCCCGCAATGGGGCTTTCGGGTAACGCTTCCCTGTTTTGCCCGGCAGCGCCACGGTTCCGGGCCGTGTGGCGCGCATGGGCCGATGTGCGGCCGGCAGGGCACCGAGGCAGGGGACGCGCCACACGGGGCTCTGGCGGATTTAGACTTAGTCTGATTACGGGCAGGTGTCCTGCCTTACTAAGGTGGCATCCGTGGTCGGCGTTGCTTCGTGGAGGGCCGCAGGGCTTCTGTCAGGCACCACAGCCTGCCCACGCCTGGACGCTGATCGCTGCCACGTTTTCGTCGGGTGATTCGCGTTCACATCCTTTTATCTCACCGCTTGATCGACCAAATCAGTGGTCCGGCGGCTGCGATAACGATGCCACAAGATGCAAACGAGATCAGGGTCGCGGCAGGAAGGCAGTTGCGACCCCGCTGGCCGCCCTCTCAGCAGAAAAAAATTATTTTGCGACGCTGAAACCACGTTTGCCGCCAATCTGCTTGTACGGGGATTGGAGGGGCGGAAATGGAAGTGACCGTTCAAGCTTGAACCCTGCTGGATTTGACAAATCCATGGAAAAGGAGAGATTGGACGCTAGCTGGCGATCGCTGGCACCGATCGCGCGCCCGTTCGTTCACTATATGATGACGAATTTGCGTGAGATCGGAGTGGTCTAACAGGTGGAGAGCAACAATGGCCGATAAAGACCCACAAGACACCGAAATTCTGGAGATGGTTGGTAACGGCATGAACCCCGACAATCTCATCGCTGCGCTCAGCGAAAGATATCCGATAGATAATGTCATCGAAGGGCTGCAGCGCGCCATTGAGCGTGAAAAAATCACTCTCGACCGGGCAGGCATGGTCGTAGCTGTGCGGCAGCTTGCTGAAGCTGCCTAAGAAAAAATACCGGGGGGTAGTGAGTGTCAGTTGGGGAAGAGACGCCTCTCGATAAGGCGCGTGTCGGGCGTTGTCATATAGACGATCTCACAACCTCAATGGACCAAAGGCAGGCATTTGAGCGTGATCGGGATCGGATACTTTACTCCTCGGCATTCCATCGCTTGGCTGGGATCACACAGATTGTACGTGCGGGCGAGCTCGACATTTTTCATACCCGCCAGCAGCACACCTACAAGGTTGCCCAGATCGGACGCCGCCTAGCTCAGTATCGATTGGATAAGCAACCGGAGGCAGCAAAGCTCCATGGGCTAGACGCTGAAGTTGTCGAGGCCGCTTGTCTCGCACACGATCTAGGGCACCCACCTTTCGGGCATGCCGCAGAGTATGAGCTTGACAGGCTCGTGCGCGATCCGACCCTTTGTGGCGGCTCTTTAGAGGATGCTGCTCCCGATGGATATGAAGGGAACGCTCAGACGTTCCGCATCGTGACGAAGCTTGCGGTCCGCTATGGTAAAGACAGCCCTGGCCTCGACCTTACTAGAGCGACGCTGGCGGCGACGCTTAAGTACCCATGGCTGCGCGACCTTTCGCACGACAAAAAGAAAAAGAAGTGGTCCGCTTACACGTCCGAAAAGTCGACATTCGAATGGGCGCGTGCGCATTGCCGGGGCGACCATAAGACGGCCGAAGCGGAGCTGATGGATTGGGCGGACGACATCGCTTATTCCGTACACGATCTAGAGGATTTTCACCGCGTCGGGATGATCCCCTGGGGTGAGATTCTCTCCGATAAAGCCCGTGATCGGATCATCGACGGAGTGATCAAAGACTGGGCCAAAGACCCGAGCAAACCTGCTGACGCACATGTCCGTCTGAAGCGTGCGATGGATCGAATCAAGCTCAGGACCAAGATGTTTCCGCGAGTCACGGACGAAGTCTACAACGGAGCGCGCGATCAACGGCGTCAGCTTCGCAACTTCACCTCAACGCTAATCGGGGGTTACGTCCGCGCCGCAACATTGGCTGAGAATCTCGAGGGCGACGCGGTCATCATAGATTCTGACGCTTCGGACGAAGTCCGGCTACTGAAGTATTTTGCGCGCCACTACGTCATTGGACTGCCAGCCTTGCATGCGCAGCAGTATGGACAGAAGCGCATCGTGCGGGATTTGTTTTCCATCTTCCTCGCGGAAGGGAAGGCCGGCAACTTTGGCCTGTTCCCCATGCGCCTCCAATACATTTGGGAGGACAACTCCGATGACAAGCCCGCGCGGTTGGCGGCAGACTGCGTTGCCTCTCTGACTGAAAACGAAGCCCACCAACTTCATGGACGCCTGATGGGCACCGAGAGCGGCTTGGTGCTGGACCCCATCGTTCGGTGATAATTCTGCGGCTACAACTTGATTTTAGTTGGGTGATCTAGAGCACTGGCCGCGTGCGTGTCGTGATACTGCACCCGCGACAGCGGCAGGCTTTGCTATTTTTACCGCTGCCAGCCTCTTTCAGTTTGATCGGCCTTGCCGGCTGCGCGGGTGATGGTGAATGCGACAAACCAGCTATGGACAGCGCAGTTAGCCCGCGCGTGCACCGCCCCTGCATACAACCTCAGCGCTCCTGTCCGATCAGACCAGCGGCGGCGGCAATCAGCTTTACGACCGATTCCCGAGGCGGATTTACCGCGACAATCATCGCCAATGCAACGGCCGGGTCGCGAGGACTTCTTTTTATCAGGCAGTCCGGTGTTGCCCCGGTGCTGCCCCGGCAGTTACTGGGGAAGCACGAAATTAGCGACCTTCTATAACACTATGATTTTACGCGATTTATGGTGAGCCCAGCTGGATTTGAACCAGCGACCTACTGATTAAAAGTCAGTTGCTCTACCGACTGAGCTATGGGCCCTCACCAAGCGGGTGCCCTAGGGAGCGGGCGGCGGCGGGTCAAGCGGGTGTGTAGGTGTTGCAGGGTTAAACCGGTCATCGGATCGCGCCAGCTTGCGGCGATGTGCCGGGCCGGCTTCAGGACGAAGGCGCGCATGCGAAAGGACGGGTGCGGCAAGGTCAGAGATCGGGATTGCCAGCACCCGCCGTTCCATAGAATGATATCCAGGTCGAGGACGCGCGCGGACCAGCGTCGGGCCCGGC
>CAXTOI010000016.1:0-2112 GCA_964245645.1 uncultured Novosphingobium sp.
CGATTCTCATCTTGATTGTCGCTGCGTTCTCAACTTGATTGCCGCGCAGCAGCCCACTCCGAACCATAATCGGATCGGTGCTCACCTACCATCCTGACCGCACGCTCGCGGACTTCAGGCGAAAACTTGTTCGTTGCTTTGCTCATGGTGGCTCCTTCTCACAAATAGGAGCCTCCGGAAAACCCGGGACGCTTCAATTCGCGGACGACCACGGAATGCGTGTTCATTCTTGGAACGCTGGGCCGGACCTCGCGCCGGATGGCTTTCAACCGTAGCCAGCATCCCCGTTCACCCCTGCGGCCCAAAAGCCGCATACCCGCTCCACCAACATTGCCGATCCGTCGCCACGAATGAGCCAGACCGCGCGCCTTAGCGTACACGGCTGAAGAAATTCCCACCGAGCCCCATAATGCGCTCTAGGGTCGAGGCGCCTCGTCCCGTGCTTTGCCATGTGCGAGCTTGCATGCTTGGCAAGTGGGTACTGCCCGAGGCCAACCGCGTGGTGATAGATCACATCCGGACGCCAGGAGTGTCGCGGCTTTGGGGGTCAGGTCTCCGCGCATCTGCTGACATGATGAGCCTCAATGCCACCCGGTATCTGTGGAACGCCCGCCACAAGCAACGCCGCGTATCCGTTAGTCATCCAGTGATCGGTACGCCTGCCAGAACGCATATGCAGCAAGTGCACTGATGACCGACATGCTTGAAAGGGCCATCCCGATTGCGCGCGCGCCAAAGTGGGGCTTCGCGAGATCTGCGAGGACCCCCACGGTCGTGGACCCAAAGAGAAACGCGAAGAAGCTGGAAATTCCCATAAAAATGCTAGTCGCCTGGGCTCGCATACGGACCGGAACCAGCGTCTGGGCGAGCGTTGTCGTCGGCGCGATGTAGGCGAAAAGCATGATTGACGGGACCACTCCCGCAGCAAGGGCAATAAGGAGATTCGAACTGTTAAAATACACCGGTATAAGTACAACGTTCATCAGCATGCCAAACATGGGGAGCAGCACAATACGCTTCAGCTTTGTCCGGCCGACGCGGTTGGCAGCAAATCCCATTGCATAAGTGCCAAGACCGCCCAGCACTCCATTCATGACCGCCAGGATCATGCCCATTCGCACCGGCTCAAGGTGGTGGAATTCGGACATAAAGAGCGGCACGAAGGCGAAACTAATCTGAAGGTTGAGCGTGGATAGCAAGCAGGCGATCAACAAGAAGCGAAGTGTCTTGTTGGCTAGAATGGTGCGGACCACGTCCATAAAGGGCGGCGCCAACCCAACATCTTCAATATTCTCGCTGAGACCGCGGCGAGGCTCCTTGACAGTAAAGGCGACGAGAAGTGCCAACGTTATCCCAGGGATTGCAGCGGCAACAAAACCACCACGCCATCCATAATGCTGGGCAATAAGGCCACCGCCAACAAAGGCGACGAGCGTTCCGATATTGCCTCCTGCAAAATAAATGGCGAGCGCAGAGGATCTGCGTGCCGGTGGATAGAGATCGCTCAGGAGGGAGGTGATGGGTGGAGTCGAGCCAGCCTCACCGACCCCCACACCAAGTCGCGCCGCGCACAACTGGCCGAATGTGGAGCAAAAGCCGCAAAGCAGGGTCATCGCGCTGAACGCCAACGTAGAGAAAACCACCACAAGTCGCCGACTGCGTCGATCGGCCAAAATGGCAAGCGGGAAGCCCATAAAGACATATGTCAACCCAAAGGCCGGACCAGTCAGTAATCCGATCTGCGTGTTGTCAAGCCGAAATTCACGCTTGATTTCCGGAAGAAACAAGCCAAGTATTTGGCGGTCCAACACATTAATCGCGTAGATAGCCGTCATAATTATTAGAATATATGTAGTATATTTGGGATGGAAATTATAACCCTGTTCTAATGAATTTTCGTTTCGTTTTGGTGGATATGAACTCAATTTCTGTCTCCAATTTAGAATCCCGCTTCGTGGGGAAAACTCTTCTGCTTCTAACCAAAACAGATTGCAGCCTCGATCTCGCTCGATAGCCTGTAACCTGGCTATGGACTACAAGATCGGTTGTCACACGACATTTCTTCATCGCTGCCAGCTCATCGAGGCGCTGCCGAACCAGTACGAGATGCTC
>CAXTOI010000016.1:2122-19159 GCA_964245645.1 uncultured Novosphingobium sp.
CCGGGAATATGCCGCTCAGGGTGCGCGAAACGCTGCCCTGCGCGAGGGAGGCGAGCGCAATTTGGCTCATGCGGCGCCCCAGACCCTGCCCTATCGCTCGCGCAAGGAGCATTTCAGCCCTGAGGAGACCGGCAAGCTCGCGGTTGTGGCGAGCGTTGGGCAAATGGTGCTGACCATATCGTCCCGTCCGAGGATGCCCAGATCGGTTTCACCCTCTTCGTGAACGATGTCCGCAAACATTTCAGCAGCTCCATGTAGGTCGGCAGCGATCTGGCGCGTTTCTGATCGCTGTATCGACGATATTCTTCATGACCACCCACATACGGCAATACCCCCGCCATCAACCGGCAAGCGTGATGACAAAAAGGGGGCACCGGTGTTTGTCCTTAGATCACGCGAAAACAAAGACTCTAGCTAGAGCTATATGGGATTCTTCCTTATCGCCTATGGCTCTAGCGGCCAATCAGAGCACGTATTTCCAAAACGGCTTATGGGCGGGATGTGTCCCCGCAGCACATCCAATTATCCTCTCACAGAGCGAGAGAATGCCGCATTCAAGAAATTGTCGGCGGACGGTGCTCTGTGTAGTATATTCGGCAATCTTGTCATTTGGGAGCAGCGATCTTGGACGATTTGACTCACGCCGCGGCGGGGCTGCGGGCAGCCTATACCGAGGGGGCAATCGCACCGTTGCGGCATGTCCTCGATCCCACCGATGCGGCGCGCGCATATGCGGTGCAGGCGATCAACACCCGTTATTGGACCGCAGCGGGGCGCCGCATCGTCGGTCGTAAGATTGGACTGACCGCCAAAGCGGTGCAGACCCAGCTTGGCGTTGATCAGCCCGATTTCGGCGTTTTATTCGACGATATGCTGATCGCCGACCACGGCATATTGCCGGCCTCGAAGGTCCTGCAACCCAAGGCTGAAGCTGAAATCGCGTTCATCATGGGCCGCGATCTCGATCAGGCCGATGCGACGCCCGAAGCGGTGGCCGCAGCGGTCGACCATGTGGTAGCGGCAATCGAAATCGTCGATAGCCGCATCGCCGACTGGAAGATCAGCTTTGCCGATACCGTTGCCGACAATGGCTCTTCGGCCTTCTTCGTGCTGGGCAGTGAGCGCAAGGCGCTGGCGGGGCTTGATCTCTATACCTGCGGCATGGTGCTGGAGGTGAACAGTCGGGTCGCCTCGCTTGGCGCCGGCGCGGCCTGCCTCGGTCATCCGTTGAGTGCCGCCGCCTGGTTGGCGCGGACTTTGGCCGGACTTGGCGAACCGTTGCGCGCCGGCGATATCGTGCTGACCGGCGCGCTGGGCCCGATGGTAGCACTCGCGCCGTGCGATGCCGTCGTCGCGCGTATCGGCGGTCTCGGTGCGGTTTCATTTCAGGTTGAGGATAGCCGCGCATGACAAAGATGAAGGCCGCGATCATCGGGTCGGGCAATATCGGCACCGATCTGATGATCAAGATCATGCGCCATTCGCAGTGGCTGGAAATGGGCATATTTGTCGGGATCGATGCCGAAAGCGATGGTCTGAAACGGGCCAAACGCCTCGGCGTAGCGACGACGCATGAGGGCATTGACGGGCTGCAGGCCTCGGCTCTGTGGCCCGAGATCGGCATCGTCTTCGACGCGACCTCGGCTGGCGCGCATCGGCGGCACAGCGATGTGGTGACTGCGGCCGGCAAGATGATGATCGATCTGACGCCCGCGGCGATCGGCCCCTATGTGATCCCGGTGGTTAATGGCGATGCACATCTGGATGCACCCAACGTCAATATGGTGACCTGCGGCGGCCAGGCAACCATCCCGATCGTCGCTGCGGTTTCATCGGTGGCGACGGTGCATTATGCCGAAATCGTCGCCTCGATCTCATCGAAGAGCGCGGGGCCGGGCACCCGAGCCAATATCGACGAGTTCACCGAAACCACCAGCCACGGCATCGAGCAGGTAGGTGGGGCGGCGAAGGGCAAGGCGATCATCATTCTTAACCCTGCTGAACCACCGTTGTTGATGCGCGATACCGTCTTTACCCTGTCGTCGGGTGCCGATGAGGCGGCAATCGAAGCGGCGATCATCGCGATGGTGGCGAAGGTCAATGCCTACGTCCCCGGCTACCGGCTCAAGCAGAAAATCCAGTTCGAACGATTTGGCTCGAACAATCCCGTGAAGATACCTGGCGTAGGCCAGTTCGAGGGCATCCGTACCAGTGTTTATCTGGAGGTCGAAGGGGCGGCGCATTATCTGCCGCCCTATGCGGGCAATCTCGACATCATGACTTCGGCTGGCCTTGCCACCGCCGAAAAGATCGCCGCGCGGCGGCTGCAGAAGGAAGTGGTGTGATGGGCTTCGACCCAACAAGGAACAAGCTCTACATTCAGGATGTAACGCTGCGAGACGGCATGCACGCTATCCGTCACCAATATGGGCTTGATCATGTGCGCAAGATCGCCAAGGTTCTCGACGATGCAAAGGTCGATGCGATCGAAGTGGCGCATGGTGACGGGCTCAGCGGTTCGAGCTTCAATTATGGTTTCGGCGCTCATACCGATTGGGAATGGATCGAGGCGGTAGCCGATGTCGTCGAACATTCGATCCTGACCACTCTGCTGATACCCGGTATCGGCACCATCGAGGAATTGAAGCAAGCCTATCGTCTGGGCGTTCGATCGGTGCGCATCGCGACGCATTGCACCGAAGCGGATATCTCGCGCCAGCATATCTACGCCGCGCGCGATCTGGGCATGGATACGGTCGGCTTTCTGATGATGAGCCATATGGCCGAACCCGAAGCTTTGGCCCAGCAGGCCAAGCTGATGGAGAGCTATGGCGCGACCTGCATTTATGTGACCGACAGCGGCGGCGCTATGGACATGGACGGCTATCGCGCGCGCTGCGAAGCCTATGACCGTGTGCTGAAGCCCGAAACCCAGCGCGGCATTCACGCACACCATAATCTGTCGCTTGGGGTCGCCAATTCGATCGTCGGGGTTCAGGCGGGGGCGATTCGCATTGACGCCAGTCTGGCCGGAATGGGTGCCGGCGCTGGTAACGCTCCGCTCGAAGTGTTCATCGCCGCGGCCGAGCGCAAGGGCTGGCTTCATGGCACCGACCTTTACATGCTCATGGATGCGGCGGAAGAGCTGGTGCGCCCGCTGCAGGACCGGCCGGTGCGGGTTGACCGCGAGACGCTGAGCTTGGGCTATGCCGGCGTCTATTCGAGCTTTCTGCGTCACGCCGAAAAGGCGAGCGCGGACTATGGCGTCGACACGCGAAAAATCCTGGTCGAGCTCGGGCGGCGGCGGATGGTAGGTGGTCAGGAGGATATGATCGTTGATGTGGCGCTTGATTTGCGCGACGACAAAGCATGAGAGGCGCGCCAGAGTGACCTGACCAGCCCGGTTGATGATTTACCTGTTCTCCATATTCTCATAGGGCGGGAAGATGGGTGGAGAATCAATGATCACGAGCTCTGTGGTAATCGAGCGAACGATTTCGCTGATGATCGCGATTGCCAAAGGCGGGAGCCAACGCTCCCTGGCAGCATGCGCTGCTGAGCTGTCCATACCCTATTCGACGGCGCACCGCATGGCGAGACAATTGCAATGTCTTGGCGTACTGGCCCCGGCCGCTCATGGACATTATACCGCCGGATTGGCGCTGCTCGATGCGCTGCAAGATATCAGCCGGACCGACATTCTGATCCAGGTTGCGCGCCCGCCGTTACGACGCCTTGCGATAGCGCTCAAATCGACGGTCCATCTCGGTGTCTGGGACAGCGATATGGTGACCTATCTCATCAAGGAAGTAGGTAGAAAGGATGATCTATTTACCGTGGAAGGCGGTCAGCTCGAAGCCTATTGTTCGGCGATTGGTAAAGTCTTGCTCTCTTCGCTGGATATCGGACAACAACACAGCTATTTGGCAGCAGGTCCATTTGTATCGCTAACGCCCAATACTATCACCGATCCCGCCCAGCTCGACGCGGTGATCGCGTCGGTTCAGACGACGGGCTATGCGCTCGATCGGCGCGAGGTTTCAGAAGATTTGCAATGCGTTGCGGTTCCGGTGCATCGTAATGGCACGGTTATCGCCGCCATTTCGCTATCGCAAACAGGGCCGGGGACCGGGTTGGAGGCGCCGCCCGCAGCGTTGCTCGATTGCGCGCGTCAAATTTCCGCGCGCCTGTCACCGGGCCGGTGCTGACCGGCCCGGCGATGGTCCTAGCGAGCAAAATCGAAGCACCCGAGATGCTCCGGGTCATCACACGCGGTCACAGTCAGAGTGAATGCTCGACAACTGGCATGGCACGGCCGACATGGCGGTACAAGGCCTGCGTCACCTTGGCCTCGGGGCTATGTGCCAAAGCCTGTCCGCTGATCGCCGCGCGCGCGCGGCCGGAGCGGCAAGCCTGAGCGGCGCGCCGGATCGGCAATGGGCGTTGCGGGCGGCGGTTGCCGGCCGGCGATGGCGTTCATATAGCTCCTTTTCGCGCTACATTGCTGCTAGTATACTCGCTTTGCCCCAGTTAGCGATCTTGTCGGTTGCCAGTAGCTTTGGGAGAAGGTGATTGCGTAGGATAACAGGCATCGCCGCCGGGGGGAGCGAGCAGTCCCCAGCCCCCGTTCGCCGAACGCAGGCCGAAAAGAGCGAAGCCACACGTACGGTGATTTTGAAGGTAAGCGCCAAACTTCTGCGGAAAAAAGGTGTGGGCGGCCTGAGAACCTCCGAAGTGGCCGATGCGGCCAAAGTATCTCAAGGCGCGCAGTTTCATCACTTTCCAACCAAGAACCATTTAATAGCGGCGACTGTTGATTTCATCGAAGAAAGATTTCTTGCCCGTAGCAAGAAGCGCTCAAAAGGTTCATCAAGCAAATTTGATACGTTCGATAATCTTTTGCATGACGCCAAAGATTATTATTTCAGTGATTATTTTCTGATTGAGTTGTCTGTCGGTATCACTGGTGAGATGGATGTAGCCATCTTGAATAGACTACGCGAGCGGATGCGCCGATCCCGGCAAAGTTTTGACGACGCCTGGTCCGAAGCCCTGGAAATCGCCGGCCTTCCGGCGGATGTGGCGCGCGATCTGGTCGCGCTGACCACCAGCATCATACGCGGGGGCGCTATCCGCGCAATGCTTCGGCCGGGCCCGGACGTTTTCGACCGTTCGGTGATGCGCTGGAAGCTGGTGGCACAGGCCTATCTCCAGACCCTCGTCGCCTCCGGTCAGGCGCCAGCGGAGATAATGGCGCTGATTAGGCTGCCGGAAGAAGTAGTACCCACGGCCGGACGGAGCCACAAAGGCGAGAGCGACTCCGAGTAGCGGCGCGGCATTCGCGCATCGATGCGGTCATCCTAGAATTGCCTTGATCTCCAGATACTCCTCAAGCCCGAAGACGCTCCATTCCCGGCCGTTGCCCGATTGCTTGTATCCACCAAACGGCATTGCGGGGTTGATCGAAGCGCCGTTGACATGCACATTGCCGACCTGCAGCCGTCGGGCGACGGCCAGAGCCGCGTCGCGATTGCCGGATTGAACATAGGCGGAAAGCCCAAAAGGCGTGTCGTTGGCCAGCGTGATCGCCTGCTCCTCGCCGTCATAAGGCATGATCGCCAGGACGGGACCGAACACTTCTTCTTGCGCGATCTGCATATCCGGCGTGACCCCCGCGAACACCGTCGGCTTGACGAAATAGCCAAGCTCGCAGCCCTCGGGACGGCCGAGCCCGCCAGCGACGAGTTGCGCGCCTTCGTCGATCGCCTGACCGATCAGCCGCTGCACCCGTGTGAACTGCGCAGCGTTGACCAGCGGACCCATATTGGTCTGCGGATCCATTGGGTTGCCGACGCTGACCGCATCGGCCGCAGCACGCGCAATCTCCACCACCCGGCTGTGGACGCTGCTAGGCACCAGCATGCGCGTCGGCGCGTTGCAGGATTGCCCGCTGTTGCTAAAGCATGCCTGCACACCCTGGGCCACCGCCGCGTCGAGATCGGCATCAGCCAGGATGATATTCGCGGATTTCCCGCCAAGTTCCTGGGTGACGCGCTTGACGGTGACGGATGCATCCTGCGCCACCTGAATGCCAGCGCGAGTCGATCCGGTGAAGGATACCATCGCGATGTCCGGATGCTGCGAAATCGCCCGTCCAACCACCGGGCCCTCGCCGTTGATCAGATTGAAAACGCCGGGAGGCACGCCCGCATCATGCAAGATATCGGCGAACGCCAGCGCGCTCAAAGCCGAAAATTCGCTGGGCTTGAGCACCATCGTGCAGCCGGCGGCCAGCGCGGCGATAACCTTCAGCGACAGCTGATGCATCGGCCAGTTCCACGGGGTGATCAATCCACAAACACCGACCGGTTCGCGCCGCAAGATCAGGCCGTCACGCTCTTCCTCGAATTTGTAGCTCTCGAGAACCCGCAACATCTCGTCGATCGTCAACACGACGACTGGCGCCTGCATGGCACCGGTCAGACCGATCGGCGCGCCCATCTCCGTCGATATGAGTTCGGCGAAACGCCCAAGATTGTGAATGTAGAGATCCTTCACCCGCTGCAAAATGGCGGTCCGCTCGGACAGCGGCGCGATCGACCAGGTCGGGAAAGCGGCAACCGCAGCGGCGACCGCGCGATTTACATCCTCTGCATCACACAACGCGATTTTGCCTTGCGGTTCTTCGGTTGCGGGATTGACGATCTCGAACGTCCTGGTCGAATGCAGCGGCTTAACCCATTCGCCATTTATGTAGAAATTCGAAGTTCGATCCACGGTCAGCTCCTTTGTCGATTGTCTAAATGTTTAATTTTTCTGGTGGATTTTGGGATGTTTTCAGCATCGTCGACGCGTGATGCGCAAATGTCCGCAAACGACATTCGAAACGCAGCGGCGCTGGCTAGTGGCATGACCACCCAATCTGCCCGCGCGGCCCCTAACAGAATTCAGCTACACTTCGGCCGTCCCAAAAACTCAGGATATTCAATGTTATTATTGTAATGCGATAACTATACAAAAATCTGTGTGCTATTTCCGGTAGTATAAAAAGGGTATTTTGCTATCCATAACCAGTCGTTCGCAGGCCGCAATCCCGCTCCGCATCGGGCTGCAGCAGGTGACAGCGCGCTTGACGATCCAGCTGTCGAGACGAACATACGGAAAAAGTACTCGGTTTGTTATATCGCGAATCCGGGGTGTGAAAAGGACAAAATTGCATGATCGAGCTTGCATGGGGCCTGGGGGACGCGGTGACGGCGCGGCTTCGCGGCATGGAACAGATGGCGCAGACAGCGCAGATCGCCGACGCCCGCTATCGCGATGATCCTTCGCGGTCCATCGGTGTTCTGCCGTTATGACCACCCCTGCACTAAACGCCATCGACGTTCACACCCATGTCGTCCCGGCCAACATCAGTCACGAGCCCGCGCGCGACCGGCTGTGGCCCAGTGTCCAGCGCAAGGACCATGACCAGGCGGCGGTGGTGATCGACGGCAAGCGATTTCGCCTGATCGATTCGCGTTGCTGGGATGCGGCGCGCCGCCTGTCTGACATGGACGCCGAAGGCGTGGCGATACAGGTGCTGTCACCGATGCCGGAGCTGCTGTCTCATTGGCTCGCCGCTGATGATGCCGCCTATCTGTCAGATATCGTCAATGAAACCATCGCGGCGATGGTCGCCTTCTCGCCCGCGCGCTTCGCCGGCCTGGGCATGATCGCAGCGCAGGATCCGCGAAAGGCGGCGCCCGCGCTGGCAAAGGTCGCTGCGCTTGGCCTTTCCGGCATCGAGATCGGCACGCATATCAACGGCGTGGCACTGGGGCACCGATCGCTGTGGCCGATCTATGAGGCGGCGGAAGCAAATAATCTGGCGCTCTTTGTCCATCCGCTGCGGCCCTGCGGACTCGAACGTATCGGCGAGCCGGTCGATCTGGCGGTCGCCGCGTCGTTTTCGCTGGAAATCTCCATGGCTGCGCTGTCGCTGATCGGCGGCGGCGTGCTGAAATCCTTTCCGCGCCTTCGCGTCTTGCTGAGCCATGGCGGCGGCGCATTGACCAGTGTGCTGGGCCGGGTCGATATGATCCGTAGCCAAGTGCCCGCGCTGAACAAGGCGCTGCATGAGGAGGACGTCTGGTCGATCGCGCGTCGCTTCTGGTATGATTCCAACGTGTATGATGCCGATACGCTTGCCTTTGTGGCAAAAAAAATCGGGCGCGACCGGATTGCCGTCGGCTCCGACTATCCGTTCCTGATCCGCCAGGCGCATCCGGGTGCTTTCGTTGAAAGCGCGCTGCCGGGAAGCGCGCATAGTTGCTGCGCCAGCGCCAACGCCCTGCTGGGCCGGACCAATCTTCACGCAGCCACCAGATAGCCGGCAGCCAAGGGGCGAAGCGGGAGAAAACCAATTCGACGGAGCATCCAAATAAGCCGCGTAGGGGGCCCGAGGTTCCGGGACTGTAGATCTTGCTCCGCTGCCGCTGCCATTGCCTACGAGGTAGTAGTCGTTCTGCAGGAGATCGGGATCAATCGGTGGAATGTCGCGCTGCGGTTGGGCAATTATCTGGGCGCGCCGAAGCCTTCGCGGCTGCACGATGAACCAGATCCTTCTCCGCTCCGAGCGCCTGGATCGGAGCAAGATATTTGCCCACGATCATCTGAAGAATGGATCGCTAACGCGCATCGCTGCATGCGATCGAAACAGCAGATGGGACAGATAAGTGCTTGCCGAGTGATCGCGACCGCGAACCCTAAGCAGCCTCGAAAGTCCGTTCCATTACGTTGGCAGTTCGGGACATCCCCCATGCTGCGCGGCTCGGCTTGATCCGTCGGCGCAAGGTTTCCGATGGCGTTTCGCCAAACCGTTCACGATAAATCAAAGCGAAACGACCAAGATGGTTAAAGCCGCTTTCGAATGCGACCTCCGATACGGAACGTGCACCATATTCCAACAAACGATCGTGGGCATTCCGCAGCCGCACGTCGCGGAGATATTGCATCGGGCTGATGTGCCGGAACCGCATGAAATTGGTCTGCAGCGCGCGCGCGGATACGCCCGAAATCTCCGCTATGTCATTCAGGCTGATCGGCTCGGTTGCGTGTTTCTTGATGAAAATTTCCGCTCTGCGAACATCGCTGCTCACGACTTTGCTGAGCCCTTCGAAGGCATCGAGAGGCCAGGCGGATTTTATCAGCGACAGCAGCAGCGTTTCCATCTGATCGGCGACGTCCTGCTGTTTCGCCACGGCATCGATGAAATCAGGTGACGACAGGATGAGCTGGATTTGCTCGAACCAGGCGCTCTTCTCAAGGTTTACCAGCCCCTTCTGAAAGTCGACGAGCCCGCGGGCGACCCCGATTTTCGGATCAATTTTCATGATCAGCCAAACACAGTCTGAGGAACAGGTGCCGATGATGCTTTGGCAAGGACGGGCAAAAACGCCGCGCCCCGCTTTAAGGTGAACAGGTATTTCATCAATCTTTAAGTTCGCTGCTCCGGCAAAGCAGGACATCATCGTAAATTGGTCGGTTTTTACGTCTACCTCCAACCGCACCGGCGCGCCAAATTCCAAAAATGCGAAAGACAGCGCCCCGATTTGAAGGTGCCCCAGGCGTGAGGATCGCCTCTGCGCTTCGATCACTGTCAGGATACTTGGCGAAAGGAAGCGGCTCAGAAAGTCCGCAACCTCCGAAAGCTGGCAAAAATCCATTATCGGCGCACCCTCAATGCCCAACCGCGTGCCGTCGGCGACAATTTCTCGAAATCCCGCGCACCGTGTGAACTCGAATATAAAACCGATGGGATTGGGCGATAACGCGAGCAGTAGGCGCCTGCATTCCCGTCAAAATGAAAAAGGCGGTGCTGATCATCGCGACAAAGGCTCCTCTGAATCACCTCTGCGGGCGACATTGTCCTACAATATACGGTGCGGGCAGAAAAGCAAGCACTGCACGGTGCATCATTTTGGTCGAAGCGCCTGCCGGGCGCTCCCGCAGTCAGATAGCAAAGCGGCGACGAGCGAGTACGATCTCAGTCCGTCCTCATTCCGTCAGGGCTGGTGGGATCGCCAAAGCCCAACTTGGCGAAAATTGGCGCATCCGAGATCGTCAGCAGCATCGCGTCCGCATCGCCGCCTTCGATACTATGTGCCGTCCAGCTCGGAATAACTGCGATGTCGCCGCGCGAAAGTTGCACGCGCCCTAGCGGTTCAACATCAAGCCAGAACGTCCCATCGGCAACGATTAACAGCTTGTTGCAGATCGACGCGCGATAGGGGATCGCCCGAAGGGAAGAGACACTTGACATCGCAAGTTGCATGGTCGGCAGCGCATCTCCGCCGATGGTAGTGCCACCTTGCGCGCGTGCCTTGGCCATGGTGGAAGCGGCCTTCAGCCGCAGGCTGCTGTCGGGGTCTTCCCCGCTCGCGATTTCGAGCGTGTCCGGATAATGCTGGAAGAAGATATTCTCGGTCTTCTGGACGAAGGGCACGTCGAGAACGTCGATCCAGAACGCGGGCGCATCGCTGAAATTTTGGTGGCCGTGCCATTGCCATTGTGGCGTCAACACAACATCACCTGGAGCCATGGCCACCCGAATGCCGTTGACGATTGTCGCCATGCCCGTCTCGGCGTCGAGCACAAAGCGCAGCGCATTCGGGGTATGGCGATGCGACCGCGCTATCTCGCCGGGCAGCACAAGCTGATAGGCTGCGATAAGCGTGGCACAACTCGGATAGCTGTTGCCCGGAATGGGATTGGCGAGGATGAGATTGCGCCGCTCGGCAAATTCCGGCGATACGAAGGCGCAGGCCGCGTCCAGCGCGCCGCGCGCCGTCGCGGCGCTCCACACCGCCGGTACATAGGTCCGCTTCGGCTCTGGCCACATCGCGGGTTCGCGCTTTGCCCATCCCGGATACATGCTGACCGCTTCGAGACGATCGAAAAAGTCGGGCGGCGGCGATACCGGTTCGGCGGCACTCATGCCCTTTTCTCCTCGCCTTGCTGGCGATGCCACAGCGAGTGGTCGCCGTTCGGCGCGGATACCACGGGGACGGTCAGGGTACCGACCTGCGCGATCGTCAGTTCGATCATGTCCCAGGCAACCACCGGGCCGACGCCGGCGGGCGTTCCGCTCGCGATGATGTCACCGGGTTCGAGCGTCATCACTGCAGAAGCCATAGCGATCATCTCGCCAATGCCGACGATCAGATCACGGGTGTTGGCGCGCTGCCGTACCACGGCGTTGACGGCGAGGGTCAGATCGAGATCATCCCAGTTCTCCACCGCATCCGCAGTGACAATCCAGGGACCGGTCGGGCAGAATGTGTCGAATGATTTGCGCATGACTCGCTCTTCCTGCCCCCGGACGACCATATCGAGCAGGCATGTGAAGCCAAATATATGCTGGCCGGCGTCCGCCGCCGCGATGGCGTGGCCACCATGCCCGATGATGATGCCAAGCTCGCCCTCATGATGCACCTCGCGCCGCGCGATCGGCGGCAGGGCGACCGGGTCGCTGGGGCCGCTGATGCTCGAATTCGATTTGAGAAAGAAGCCCTGACCCTTGGCGCTGGCTTTGGAGATCAATCGGCCCGCGTCCAACATCTCGGCGATATGAGCGTGATAATTGGCCGGAAAAGCGATCACCTTGTTCGGCCAGCGCAGCGGCGGCTCCAGCCGAACCCGCGCCAGCGGCACGCCAGCCCGATCCTGGGCGGCATAGGCAATCTCGGCGACGGTCTTTTCACCGATCAGACGAACCATCTGGACGGGCGGCCAGAAGCCGGCCTCGATCCCGGAGAGGTCGGTGACATCGACAACCTCATCATCGCGCAAGACCCCGACATGCCCGCCGTTATAGCTGACAAGTTTCATGCTGCCATCCCTTCCGCCTTCGTCGCGTCCGTCTCGTCAGCGGCGCCGCGAACCCTCGACAGGATCGCCGCCGCATTGGCGGGCGCGACATGGCCCCGCCAGGCAACATGGCCGTCAGGGCGCACCAGAACCAGCGGAAAGCCCTCATAGGTATCGAGCACGACAGGCTCGTCGAGATCGACGACGTCGAGTGGCATGCCGGCGGCGCTCGCGGCTGCGACGAAGGCGGCGCCAGACGGCGCCGTGGCGCCCAGCCGCAGCAAAGTGAAGTTTCGGGCAAACAGGTCCAGGGTCGAACGCCCATCGGCCAGCCAGACATGAGGCGCGCGGGCACCTGGGCGCGATATCTGGTCATAGCGCGCGCCCTCCATGGGTTGAGCAACCGAGCCATCTGGGACGATCACAGGCGACGCGTCATAGCGGTAGCCCAGATGAATTCCGATCGTGTGCCATTCGCGTTTCATCAGATCGCCATACCAGGCGCCAAACTTGCGGCGGGCGTCATCATGCTCCGCGCCCGGCAGGAAGATCTCGGCGGGCGGCGGCGTCTTGCGCGGCTCCAGCATCAGTTTCAGATTTTCGCTCGCCTCACTGACGTTGCGGATCGCGACAGGCCGCCGCTCGACCTCGTATGAGGCCAGCAGATCTTCCCCCCCCCAGCCTTGCACCATCGCCGCGAGCTTCCAGCCGAGATCGACCGCGTCGCCGATGCCGGTGTTCATACCGAAGCCGCCGGTAGGCGACATCATATGCGCGGCATCGCCGGCGATGAACACACGGCCCGAGCCGAAATGCTCCGCGACGAGTTCGCGGCGCACCCAGGGCATGACCGATTCGATCTCGAAGTCGAACGGCTGCCCCATGGCGCGCAACACGAGCGCTCTGATCTCACTCTCGCCGATCGTATTTTTCTCCTCATTGCCAACCAGCGACATGCGCCACCTGTCTCGCCCGTTGATTGCGACGATGGTCAGCCAGGTCCCTTCGGGACCGATGAAGATGAAGCGGTAGGCGCGCCCCTTGTCATGGATCTCCGCCAGCTCGGCGCAGCGGAAAATAACATTGGTGGTGTGCGTTAGTACTGGCTTGCCGATCATCTTGATACCGAGCGCGTCGCGCACCCCGCTCGAACCGCCGTCGGTTCCAACCAGATAGCCGGCAGTGATGGTCCGCTCCTGGTCCGCCTCCAAATCGCGCAGTCGCGCCTCGACATGCGTCCCTTTGTCGGTGAAACTAGTGAGTTCGGTGCGGTACAACGTGTTGACTTGGGGATAGCTTGCGACAAACCGCTGCAGGATCGGATCGAACATGTCCTGCGGGCACCGCTCACGCTTCTGCGGACTTTGTGGCGGAATTTTCTGGTCGTTCTTGCTGGCGATGATCTCCCGTCCGAACTCGAACCCGGTCAGCGATTCGAGATAGACATTGTCCTGCGGATAATCGCGCGGGTAGGGGGCCTGCTCGATCCATTCGACAATGCCCCAGCGCCGCGCAATTTCCATCGTGCGGATGCCCAGCAGGTCCATCTTGGGCTGATAGATCTTGCCGTCGGTGCGCTCGATGAGGGTGCATTCCACATCGCGCCAGCCAAGGTCTCCCGCGAGAGCCAATCCGACCGGGCCGCCGCCCACGACCAGAATAGGCGTATCAACCTGCATAGCCGTTCGCTCCCATGCCCTGCCCCGCTTCGATCGGGTGACTTCAGCACATGGGAAGATCGCGGCGAGATGGCCAATATCGAATGCCTATGCCGTGAAACGCTTTTCCTATCCGCCCCTTTTGGCTCGCATAGCCAGAACGCCTGGCCTAATAGCCCGGCATGTTGAGCGATGATCCGGGCCTGCGGCTGGCAACTGCACCGATCGCGATGTGCGGCGGCGAGCGATGCGCCAAGGCATGAACATCCGGCAGCTGCGATATTTCCTGGCGGTCGCGCAGGAGCTGAATTTCACCCGCGCCGCCGAGCGTATCGGCATAGCGCAACCGGCGCTCAGCCAGCAGATCATGCAGCTGGAAGCAGAGCTGGGGACGCCCCTGTTCATCCGTGACAACCGCCGGGTGACGCTTTTGCCCGCCGGCGAGATCCTGATCGATCACGCGCACCGCGTCCTGAACGCCGCAACCGCGGCATTTGAAGCAGTCCAGCTGGTGGAGCGGGGCGCGCGGGCCAGCCTCTCGGTGGGTGCGATCTACTCCTCGCTCTATTCCTTCCTGCCCGAGGTGCTGCGTGCCTTTGCGGTCCACCATCCGAAGGTAGAACTGCATCTACAAGAGATGACGATCAGCCAGCAGGTGCATGCGCTGGCCGAGGGCGCGATCGAGGTCGGGCTATTGCGCGGCCCCGTTCTGCATCGCGATCTGACCACGAGGATCCTCTATCACGAGCCGCTGGTGCTGGCCGTGCCGGAAGGCGACGACTGGCCGGTCGAGAGCCTCGTTTCGTTGCCGCAGATCGCGGAACTGTCGTTGGTCGCGGTCGCGCGCCAACCGAACCGCAGTTATAGCGACCGTGTATTCGAGTTGTTCGAACGCTACAATCTCGCCCCCAATATTGCGCATCAAACCCAGGATATGCATACGGCAATCTGTCTGGTGGCCGCAGGCCTTGGCGTGTCAATCGTGCCAGCCGGCGTGCAACTGCTGAAAAGCAGCGGCGTGCGATATTGCACGATCGATGAGCCCCGCGCGTCGGTCAGCCTGGCGCTGGCTATGCGCAGGAACAGCCGCTCGCACGTTCTCGAAAGTTTCATCGAGGCGGCCGAGGCCAACGCCGCGCAGATGCTGGGGATTTATCCCCAGCTGTTCAACGCTACCGGTTAGCGCCGTCGCGGCGCCGCCACCCGCCCGGCAAACATGCATGGCGAATATCGCGTAAACTGGTCATGATTGCCATGAGGGGACGCTTTCTGGATCGCAATAGCGTGTGAGGTGCGCAATATCGCTGCCCACCACAGTAACAGGATCAGCAGAAGAGATGACTCTGAGGCGCAACAGGACTTTGCATCTCGCTGGAGCCGCATTGCTTCTGCTTAGTTCCGGTTGCGGCCGCAAATCGGCGTCTCCTCCCGCCGGTCCTGCTGCCATCGCCAATTGGAGCGAGCATAATGGCGACGTTGATCAAAGCGGCTACAGCCGGCTCGATCAGGTGAACCTTGGCAATATTGGCAAGCTGGGGCTGGCATGGTCGCTCGATCTGCCGGACGAGCATTATCTTGAAGCCACCCCGCTGGCCGTCAACGGCGTGATCTATTTGACCGGAAGCATGTGCAAAGTCTACGCGGTGGACGGGCTGTCTGGCAAGATTCTGTGGCAATTCGATCCCGAGACCTGGCGTTATTCCGGCGCCCGCCAGACTTTGGGCATGCCCGCCAATCGCGGCGTCGCCTACGCCGACGGCCGGATTTTCCTCGGCGCCTACGACGGCAGGCTGATCGCGCTCGATGCCAAGACTGGCAAGCAGCTGTGGAGCTCACCCACCATCATCCATGAAACTAATCAGGCGATCACCGCCGCGCCGGTCGTGCTCAAGGACAAGGTGCTGATCGGCAATGGCGGCGCGGATTACAATGCGCGCGGCTTCGTCACAGCCTTCGACGCTGCCACCGGCAAGCAGCTGTGGCGATTCTATACGGTGCCGGGAGATCCCAAGAAGGATGGCGACAACCCCGCGATGGCGATAGCCGCCAAGACCTGGGGCAAGGATTTTTGGAAGAAAACCGGCGGCGGCGGAACGGTTTGGGATGCCATGACCTATGACCCTGCGCTAAATCGCGTCTATATCGGCGTCGGCAATTCGGGGCCTTACGATCCATCGATCCGTGATCCCAAAGGCGGCGATGATCTCTTTCTGGCATCGATCGTCGCGCTGGACGCCGACACCGGAAAATACATCTGGCATTTTCAGGAGAACCCGCGCGAAGCATGGGATTACAAGGCGACCACCACGATCATCTCGACCAGCTTGAATCTCGACGGACACCCGCGCAAGGTGCTGATGCAGGCCCCTTCCAACGGATTTATCTATGTGCTCGATCGCGACAGCGGAAAGTTCATTTCCGCTGGCAAGCTTGGCAAGGTCACCTGGGCCAAGGGCATCGACCCGAAAACCGGAAGGCCAATCGAGGAGCCGGGCATCCGTTACGAATCGGGGCAATTCGTCATGTGGCCGCAAAATGGTCATGGCTGGCAGAGCATGTCGTTCAGCCCAAAAACCGGACTGGTCTATATCCCCTACATGAATAACGGCGCGCGTTTCAGCAAGTTCCAGCCCGGCCAGCACGGAATGCGGCTGGGGGGCTGGCCATTGACACGGTGACGGACGAGACCGCGCCTGGGCTCGCGGCGCTGATCGCCTGGGATCCCGTGGCACAAAAGGAACGCTGGAGAGTGTGGTATCCGACGCTGTGGAATGGCGGGACCATGGTCACGGCGGGCAATCTCGTCTTCCAGGGCACCGCCGACGGGGAGCTTGCGGCATTCAACGCCCAAAATGGCAGAAGGTGTGGAAATTCGATGCGAAGCTAGGGATCATCTCGACGCCGATCACTTACCAGATTGCGGGCCAGCAATATGTGTCCGTCCTGGTTGGTTATGGCAGCCCCGGTCAGATAACCCAGCTCACCAATCGTGGCTGGAAATTCAATGCCCAGCCCCGCAGGCTGCTGACATTCCGGCTCGATGGCTATGCTGCGCTGCCGGTGACGGCTCCGCGAGATTTCTCGGTTCACGCCGTCGACGACCCCAGACTGGTGATCAACGATCAGCAGGCGGTGGCGGGCGGCGAGGTTTTCGCCATGCATTGCGCATTATGCCACGGCGCTCAGCTCGCCGCCGTAGGCTCGCCCGGACCCGATCTGCGGGAATCGCGCATTCCGCTCGACTGGCAAGCGTTCCAGACGGTGGTGCAAAATGGCGCGCTCAAGGCCAACGGCATGCCGCAATTCGATATGCTCTCCGATGGCCAGCTGCACGCGCTGTTCATGTATATCCGCAAGGGCGCCCGCGATGCGAGCCATAAAACGCGATCAACGCCGAGACCGGGCTTGCCCGCTGTCGGATAGGAGATGATTTCAGGCCGGACGGGGAATGTATCTTTGCTTGTTCGCGCGAGGCCACAAGGCGCGACGACCCGGTGCCGTCAGCTCAGCGGTGTGGTGCGCCTTGCTT
>CAXTOI010000017.1:0-8063 GCA_964245645.1 uncultured Novosphingobium sp.
CAGAGGAACTCGATCTCCTCGGCGACGATCTCGCAGCCATAGCGGTCGGTGCCTTCGGCGTCGGTCCACTTGGTGTAGTGGATGCGGCCCATGATGGCGAGTTGGTCGCCCTTGGCCTTGTGCTCGCGAACCGGAAGCCCCAGCCCGGCAAAGACGGTGACCTTGTGGAATTCGGCATCCTTGAGCGTGTAGCCGGTCTCAGGATCCTTCTGGACCTTGCCATCGCGAATGCGCGGGCGATCGGTGACAAGCCGCAATTCGGTGATCTTGGTGGTGGCGGTGTCGCGGGCGGTGGGTTCTGCTGCGAGACGACCGATCAGATGTACTTTGTTCATGGCATTGACCTCATTGTGGAAGCGACGGACCGTCCGCCGGTGACACATAAAGAGGGCCGCTCGGGCCGGGGTTCACACCGACGCGTAGCGCCGGGAAACCTGAGAGAAGAGGGTGGTGCGGGCAGCCGCTCTTGCGGCAACTCGGCCTCTTCGACGGGTTGTGAAGCTTGGCCGGAGGGGTCCATGTGTCACTCAAAAGGCGGATGGACTGTTGCTTTCCGAAGGTCTGGCGCCATGAGACGATACAACCGGTGGCTTGCTGCCGACCTGCCGCGCACGCGCAAACATGAACAACTGCGGCTTGTCACCGATCCCCCTCTGTCTGCAGGTCAAATACCGAGTCTGGCTCCGTGCAGGATCGAATCACGGTCACGCTGCTGGCTTGGGGCCGATCACGAGCAGGCCATGGTGGGCATCCAGCCGGACCAATTCCATCCACCAGGATCAGCAATTGCGCTCGACCGCCTGGCGAAGTGATGTCGCTGAATGGAGTGCTCAAACTGTCGGCGGTATCGTCGGGTGTCGCCGGCTCTGGAGAGGCTATGCCGGAGATTCACGGCGCTGCCGTTGGCGTGGGTGCCAATGGCACTAAAAAAGGAAGGCCGAAGCCCCCCGCTCCTGGTTTTAGTGAACGTATTTTGCGATGATGGGGGCGACTGCCGAGAGCAGGACGCCAATCGCAATGATAGCGCCGAGTGCGCCGATGATTTTGTTCTGAGCTTTCAGCTGGGCTTCCAGGCCGGCGTTTGCTTCCTTGATCTTCATTGCCATGTACTCCTCAAGTGCTTCGACAACTGCGGTGGCCTGATCATCAGACACCTTAATGGACTGCAAGGCCTTAAACAATGCGATATGCATCTGGTTCTCCTTCAGGTGGATAAAACGGGCGAAAGGTAACGGCGGCGCCCGGAGGCGCCGCCGGCAGGTTCAGAGGAACTCGATCTCCTCGGCGACGATTTCGCAACCGTAGCGGTCGTTGCCTTCGGCGTCAGTCCATTTGGTGTAGTGGATACGGCCCACGATAGCGAGCTGGTCGCCCTTGGCCTTGTGCTCGCGAACCGGAAGCCCCAGCCCGGCAAAGACAGTGACCTTGTGGAATTCGGCATCCTTGAGCGTGTAGCCGGTCTCGGGATCCTTTTGGACTTTGCCGTCGCGGATGCGGGGGCGATCGGTGACGAGCCGCAGTTCGGTGATCTTGGTGGTTGCGGTGTCGCGGGCGGTGGGTTCTGCTGCGAGACGACCGATCAGATGTACTTTGTTCATGGCATTGACCTCATTGTGGAAGCGACGGACCGTCCGCCGGTGACACATAAAGAGGGCCGCTCGGGCCGGGGTTCACACCGACGCGTAGCGCCGGGAAACCTGAGAGAAGAGGGTGGTGCGGGCAGCCGCTCTTGCGGCAACTCGGCCTCTTCGACGGGTTGTGAAGCTTGGCCGGAGGGGTCCATGTGTCACTCAAAAGGCGGATGGACTGTTGCCTTCCAAGGTCAGGACCGATAAAACGGATACAACAGGTGGCTTGCTGGAGGGCCCACCGCGCGCGCGCGACCATGATCTGCTGCGGCTTGTCACCGATCGCTCTTCTGCCGGTATGTCAGAGCCTGAAACCGGCGCAGCGCAGGGTCGAACCACGGTCATGGCGCCCGACCAGGGGCAACGCGCGTGCATGGGCATGGTGACCTTTCGCCAGGGGCAATTCCCGCAACCGGGCCAGATCCGATGCTGGCCGCCTTGGTGAAGAGATGTCGCCGCCGAGATTGCTCTAGCTGCCGGCGGCGCTGCCGGGTGTCGCCGGCGCTGCCATACGATCATCCGTCATGGATAGGCTGCTTGTCGGCATAGGCGTCGACCTTGGTCATGATCGGCTCGAGCGACAGGGTATAGTCGTTGATGACGTCCGGGCCGTCGTTGCCGTAGATGAAGCGGATCCATCCGTCGGGTTCGCCCTGTTTGCGGCTGAAAAAATAATCCTCGTCGGTGGTGAACAGCGCGGCTTCGATCGCCGGCAGGTCAGCGGTGTAATCGAGTACGATTTCGTCTCCATCGTTGACGGCGATGGCATAGCCGTTTGCGAGGAGTGATTTGGCGGTCATCATGACGATTTTATATTCGACGGTCATACGTGCACAGGTCGGGCAATAGGCGCGGGTGGGACTGTTCTGGTGGCGACTGCAGATCTGGTGCTGTGACATAGGTTTTTCCTTCGACAGGGTTTCCTTGAGGCTTGGGGACGCGATCAGGCGGCCTGCTGCGTCTGGATGGACAGGCTGTGCCCAAGGGCGATCATGTCGCCCAGGTGTTGAGCGTAAAGCTGTGCGAACATGATGGTCTCGCCCAGATCGGTGTCGGCATCGTGGATATTGCGCCATGCCGCGTCATCCAATGCATTGAGATCGAGTGTCTCGATGAAGGTGTCGCGGCGGGTGGCGAAGCGCTGCAGCGCAGCTATTTCGGTTGCGACGGCTTTTGGATCTCGCAGTGAAAACAGGTCGGCCATGGCTTGTATCCCTGATGGTGGGGAGTGACGCGGCGCTTGGCGGCGGCACGAAACTTCGGCGAAGCTTCAAAAGAAAAGGGCCCGCTCGTGTGAACGAGCGAGCCCTTTGGACTTGAGGCGGGAGCCGTATCAGGCGTTGACGGCGTCTCCCGCCTTCTTGCGGCGACCGGCGCTCGGTGCGGTGCTTTCGCCCAGGCCGTCGCCGGCAGGTGCGCCAGCGCCCGGCGTGTCGGAGCCGCGGTTGTCGTGGCTTGCGCCGTCGTTTGCGGGCAGGTCGGGCAGTTCGCCGGTATCCCCCGCGCCGGTGCTCGGCAGGCTTGCGCGACGGACCGGGCGGCGCCAGGCGACGTTGTAGCTGCCGTCCTGCTGGCGGAAGAGTTGGACTTCCATGGCCTTTTCCATCGAGGGATCGTCGATGCGGCCTGACAGGAATTCTTCGCCGGTCGAGTTGGACGTGAATGCCCACAGCGCGCCGATCTTGACCCAGGACCGCTTGTCGGCGGCGAGCGCCAGGACGTCGAAGGCAGGTGCCTTGTCGTTGGTGCTGTTGACGGCCGAGAGTGCGATGTAGACGGCGATCTGCAGCGTGGTGATGCGGCCCATGTGGATGCCAGCTTCGTTCTTGGTGAGGGTGCCGATGTTCATGACGTTGTGCTCCTTGTCTCCTGAACCCCTTGTCCAGGACGTCAGTCCCTCCCCCACCTTTCTCTCCCCGGCATTTCGCCGGGAACGCGCGTCAACGCGCCTTGTCGCCGGCGTCAGTCGGCGGGGCGGTTCATCAAACCTGGGTTGGAGCGTCAGCTGCGCCGCTGCAGCGTGGTGCTACAGGTCACTGATGTCGGCAAGCAACGGCTCGGCATGGACGCGCGGAATGAGCCAGTTCTTGAATCCCGGGTTCCACTTGGCCCGGCCGTCTATCAGCTCGACGATCGGCTCGCCTACCTTGGAGCCGGCCGGCCACCAAATTGAGGTATCGCCTGAATCGAAGTGGGTGACCCAGACTTTGCCAAGCGTTGTGTCGATGATGGACTTTCGTGTCATGAGGGGGTTCCGTTTCGGGTATTACGCACTGCTTTGTAATCAAAGACGGTGGCGCAAGAATACAGATCATTCAACGTGCCGGGTGGTCTTGCGGCCGTCGCGTATGATCATTGCGCGAAGGGCGGCATTTTGGCGTGTAATTTTTGCGGACATTGCCCCGCGATCATTGCGCTGCTCAGCGCGAAGATCGGCAAGACGGGCCTGATTGGCTCGATCGTGGCCGCAGGTCCAATCGCTTGCGTACCGCCCGAAGCTGGGGCGCAGACCAGGTGCATTGCGGGCAAATGAATCCGCGGCGCGTGCAGCGGCCTGGTCGAGGAGCCTCAAGCGGGCTTTGAGAATTTCGCGACTGGCGATGAACCGGCGTCGTTCATGGTCATCGCTCACGCGCCGAGTTCCTTTTCCGCCGCGCTCGCGCGCTGTCCGGGCAATGTCGGATCGAGGCCGGGCGATCCTTTCGGATTGCCGCGCGTGACCCATACGGCCGGCGCGATCAGGCGTGCCCAATCGGCAAAGCTGGGGATGAAGCCGAGATCTTCGGTGACATGCTGTTCGCCGATCAGGCGAACGGGCACCTCGCGGCCCTCACTGGTAGTGATGGTCACGCCAAATTCGCGCTCGAGCGCGAATATGCCTTCAGCGTGGTGTCGCAGCGCGCGGTGTCGTGGATCCGCGATGATGGCTTTGGAGGCATCCATCCAGGAATGGAGGGCGATGTAATCGTCCGGCGTTCCACCCCAGCGGCGAACCGAGCTGAGTGAGTGGTAATGGCAATGGGACATGGCCGTTACAGTTCTTGATGTGTCGTGTTGTAGGACACGAAGCGGCTGTTGTGGTCGAGGGTGACGGTCCGCGTCGCGACGTTGATGATCACTTCGCCGCAGGCCCCTTCCCCGTCCTCCCAACCGGCGTAGAGTGCCTCCAGGGCGGTCTCAGCCAGGTTCTCGAGGGCTTGGGCAAGGGCGACGACGTCGACCAGGATGGTGCAATTGTATTGCAGTTGGTGGCGCTCGCATCCGACATCAGGGATGGCCATGGGTTCATTTTCGGCGTCGAAGGCGCTGATCTCGCTGATCTGGCCCTCGTCGCCGCCGCCGTCGTAGAAGATCCGCAGGGTGGCGATGTGTGCCGCTGCCAAGTGCGGCAGGATGCTGGCTTTGCACGAGGTGAGCACCGCTTTTGCCAGAGCGCTCCGGTTGGGATGGTGCGGCGCAGCGATCGTGAACGGTGAGAGGGACGAGTCTGCGATCATGGGGGTTACTCCGCTTCTCTGAACCCTTTGTTCAGGCCCCTCCCCTGCCCGCTTGTCTTTGGCTGGCGTTTGGCCGGCTTGACGCATGTAGAGCGTTTATTCGTCGTCGGCCGGCGGCGGTGGTCTCAGAAATTGTTGCTTCAGGCCGATCTGGAGCCTGCCGTCGAAGTCGCCGAGCGAGGCGAGGCGTTCCAGTTCGAGTGTGGCTCCGAGAGTCCTTGGGACGATGCAATCGTCCTTGATGATCTTGATGGCAGCGGCGGCGGTTGTCAGTTCGCCCGGGTAAGTCCCGACCCAGACATGAGGTTCTTCCTCGCCGTCCTCGGTCCAACTGAAGATCTGAGCGAAGAAGGTTTGAAGGGCGCGATCCCACTCGATGAAACCGCCGGTTACGTGTCCGTCGTCCCGGCGTTTGCGCAGCTCATCCGGCTCATGGCATGGTCCGAACCATGTGGTGGTCGAGGTGGCGGCTTGCCCCTTCACCGCTCTTCAGCGCCCGCAAGGCAGATTTCCAGGCGCGTGTCGCGCCGGCGGCGCGTAGAAGCGTTCGGGCTTCGCGCAAGGCGTCGATGGCCTCGGCAATGGCGGCGCTGTCGGTCGGAATGGCGGGTTTGATGCGGCGCATGATCAATAATCATGTGCGAGCATGATGGTGATGACGCGGCGCGTTTTTGCGGCATCGGCGGGATCTTCACTGCCATATTCAAGGTCGAGATCGTAGTAATCGACTTTGAACATGACCCGGTGACCACGAAGATTGAAGACGCCAAATCGCGTTCGCCATAAGGATCATTGACGAACTGGTGAGTGCGGACGGCCTTGTAAAGCTGGGCCTGGGCGATGATGGCGCCGCCGATCTGGTCCTGGCTGAAAGTGTCGAGGCAGGTGCGGGTGATGACGATCTTGGCGGTGCGATCGAGGCCGAGGCGAGCCCGGTCATTCAGCCGGGCAATCGTTTCGGCGCGGCAAATCGATGTCGTGGTCATAGTGCCTGCATGGTTAATGGTTGAAGCGGGCAAGCCAATTGGCCAGATGCGGGCGCGTCTCGATCGGAACACCGGCGGCGCCTTCCTGGAAGGCGACGAGCTGGGTCGGCACATTGGCGATGATGTCGTCGATCTCGCTTGGCGGCAGCAGGTTTTCGGCGCGGATGAAGTCGGTCATCCGGCCAGGCTTCTTGCGGCTTGTGGACCGCCACAGGCCTTCGACGGTGCGCAGCCGCGGCGCTGCCCTGGCCTCGATCAGGACGATGACGCGCAGGCACCAGTCGGGAAGCTCGCGGACCTCCTGCAGGCTCATGCCAAGACAGACGAAGCAGCTGCTCTTGGGCGGAACCGGGAGCCCTTCGGCTTCGATGCGCGCGGCGCAGCGTTCGCGGTTCCAGCCCCATTCGCGCAGTGGATATTCGGTATCATAGAGTGGGTCGTTGATGGTGGCGGCGTGAGCGTAGCGAACGGTATCGCGCGGCGAGGCGTCGAGGCCGATCATCCGGACGACTTTCTGGCCCCGTGCCCATGCCGCGCGCGCCGGCGCCCAACTTGCCAGGTATTTGTCTTGTGGCGCTTTCTTGTATTTGAGCGAACAGCTGTGACGACCCATCGAGATGCTGGGCAGAGTCCCGTTGGTGAGGCACATTTCATGGATGCCGTAATAGGGCGGCCAATGCTTGAAGCGCTGGGGCTCGTAGCGGACCATCTCGAACGGAATGGCCCCGGCCGCCATCCACTCCTTCATGCGTTCGAGATATTCGTAGGAGGCTGGCTTGTCCGAGCCGGTATCGGCCGTGAGCACGAGATCGGGGGCAAGCCCGCGTGCGTGAAGCTCGATGAGCAAAGCGGTTGAATCGACGCCCATGCCATAGGCCAGGACGCGCGGAGCGGGTGGATGGCCGGTCATGTCGTAGCTGGCCGCGGCATTTTCGCCGGTTCCATCAGAATGACCGCGATTGAAGGCTTGGCCTCGATGGCCAGCTTGCGGCTGTCGAAAGGCCAGCGGCCACCCTTGGCGATGGTCAGCATTTCTAAGACCGGCGAGCGGCCATTGTCGGCATTGGCGATTGTGGCGCCGGCATCGTGGAATTGGATATCGACGAAGGTGGCCGGGCCGCCGTCCATGCTGACACCGAAGTAGAATGTCGTGCACTTGCCGTCGCTGGTGCGGGTCGTGAGTGTGAAGCCGCCATCGGGAATGTCGATGGTCTGGTGAGGACACATGTTGAAGGTGGCAAAGCCGATCGACCGGGCGTCTTGCGGGGTCATCGGCGGGAACGGCGAAGGACGGTCCATGTGGTGTCTCCAATGCTGGTTGGCGGTGTCGCGCTGGAAATGTTGTTTTGTGGTTATGCGTATTTGCGGTTAATCGTATGTCGGGCGGCTTTGAGGGAACTCGCGCGGGGCGCAGTTTTCGAAGATGCACAGCCGGTGCCGCTCGCCGCGATAGCCGACCGATGAGATCGGACGATGGTGGCGCTGCAGATGATCGAGGAGGCGGTTGGCGCGGGCGGCGCAGGCTATGGCCTGGCTCTCGTTGCGCATGACACGGTGCAGGCGGACGCGTGCCGGTGTCGTACCACCAACCGCCCTCTTGAGGCCCGCCAGAGGCGCGGTCGAGGGCGTAGAAGGCGAGGATGTATTGCATGATCTTTCCTTTCGGTGTGGTTGCACACCGCCCCCCTCCCCCCTTTTCTCACATGATCACGTCGGCGTTCAGGCAGCTTGGCGCGCAGCGTGCAGCTGCGCGAAGCGTTCCATGACGCTCGCGGGCGTCGTAAATGTGTTTTTCATGTTATGCTGAGCCAGGATTTCGGCGCGCACAGCGGCGATCTGTGCAGCTTCCGCAAGGCTGGGGACGCGCGGCGGACAGCCACCCTGGAAGCGAAGCCCGGCAGATCGGGCTGAAGCTCTTTCGGCCCAAGCTTTTCGCTCTGTCTCTCCTCTAG
>CAXTOI010000017.1:8073-15605 GCA_964245645.1 uncultured Novosphingobium sp.
GGCTGTCGATCTCGAGATCTACAAGGACGCGGAAGGTGTCGGTGTTTTCGGGTGCGGCGGCGCTAGTAACGAGATTGTTGAGGGAGGCGAGCACGCAGAAGCTACAGCCCATGCGCGAAGCGCCCCAAAGCCGGTAGGCATCGTGCAGCGGTGTGGCTTGCGCTTCATGCCAGGCATAGACCTGCGCCTCGCTCCATCCCGCAATGGGATGCCAATTGGTCAGCCGCGGCGCGCTGAGCGATTGCGGCGCGGTCGTGGAAGGCTTGGAGACCGGAGTGGCGGCGCGGCTGCGGCTTTCGTCGCGGCGTAGCCCGACCACCGACAGGATGGTCTGTCCAGGATAGCGCCGGCGCAGCTCGGCGGTGATGACGTGGGTTTTCATCTCGCTGGTGCAGAAACGCAGTGCGCTGCTGCTCCACGGTCCGATCAGGGCATAGGTCGACAAGTCCTGGTAGCGTGACTTGCCGTTCTCGAAGCGTTGCTGCCAGCGGGCAATGAGATCGCCGGCTTTGCGGCGAACGATGACCAGCGGGAGGCCTGCACGGTCAGCCAGCGCGGCAACCTGGCCGGGCGTGCTGTCCCATTCGATGCGGCCGAGATCGGCGTGGATAACGATGCGGCGGGAGCGGTCATGGCCAATCTTGTCGAGATAGGCGTTGGTGGCTGTCGCCGCGGCTGCGCTGTCCTTGCCGCCCGAGACGCTGAAGGCGACGATGGCATTGGCGGCAAGCGGCGTGTCGATCGCCGGGTCGGTAGCAATGTCAACCAAATGAGAATGGTCCATCTTACATTCCGTTGTCAAATGAGGGGCGGGCGGCATGGTCGTGCAGATAGCGTCAGTCGATCACGCGCCAGCGGAACGAGAGCCAGCGCTGCCGGTTGGGCGCATATTTCTCGGTGGTTTCGAGTTGGACGGTGCGGCTGCGCGTCTTCTCGGGATCGGCCATGCAGTAATGCGCAGCCATGCGGGCTGCATCCTGGGCTCCGGCAGGCCAGCAGCGGTCGGTACGGAGCATGTCGAGCGGAAACTCTCCGGTTCCCTCGACGGTGAAGTGTTTGAAGATCGGCTTGGCCATGATGGGTTCCTTTTTGGCCGCAGTCGCGGCCGGGTGGAGGTGTCAGGCAGCGATCAGGTCTGCTGCCCATTGCTCGATCCACGGCGTCGTGAGCGCATCGTGATCGAGGTCGCCGCTGGCGATCAGCTCGCGGATCTGTTGTCGCGCGCGCGAAAGTGCGGCTTGCCACGGGTCCGTAGGTTCGGGTGGCGCGGCGCTTGCCGGTACGGCAATGCGGTGCTGGCGAGACTGGAGGCGTTCCTGTTGTGTCGTCATCCACTTGGAAAGATGGCGGGACACGAGGCGGTCGGTCTTGGGAACCTGGCGCACGAGCGCGTCGCGCCTCGCGGCCACGCCATAAGCCTGGGAATCGACGCTGACGATGCGGTGCGTCAAATGCCCGATGTAGGAGAGCATGGTGCCCTTCACGCCAAAGCCGTGGAGCAGCACCCCAGGTGGCAAAATGCGGTCGAGACGCTCGAACACCGCCACGAGGCCTTCGCTGCCAGCGACCGCGCGGCGGCACATGCTACCCACACCGATCGTCATGCCGGGGCGGATCGCATGGCTGAGCAGGTGTGCATGGCGCTCATAATCGTCGGGCGTGCGTCCCTGCAGAACGGGCATGAGCCGATCGGCTGTGCCGCGCTCGGCGGCAAGGCGATGGGTCATCCCGAAAGCGCCGACGGTGCGCGCCATTCTGTCGAGGACTTCCTCGCGGTCGCTCGCGACCTGGGCTTCGCAGCAATAGTCAGGCGCGGCAAACAAGCGGAAGGGATAGGACTGGGCGAGATCGAGGTACGCCGGGATCGTCCAGGGATAGCCGCGGTATGTCGACAAGGCGGTAAAGCCGGCGCTGTCGAGCATCAGCGAGGCAAGGCCGGCCGCGTTGGCCAGCGTGGTGGTTGTCCAGCCATGCCAATACCGGCAGCCATCGTGCATCCGCCAGCGCGAAAAGGCGTTGGCGGAAACCAAGGCGTGCAGCTGCAATCTCTTGGCCCGGCGCAGGATGGCGGTGTCGCTGAGATGCGGCAAGCCGATCACGACAGTGATGCGGGCTTCGGGCAGCGGCGCCAGCGATGCGGGCGCCGTCAACACGGCACACCGTCCAATTCCTCCAGGGTGATGACATCGCCGCGTCGTTCGTATGCGTCAGCATCGACCAGCGCGGTGGTCTCGCCCTCGGCATACGTCGGCCGCGCGAATTGGTCGACGCCGGTAAGGCGGCGAGCGATGATGCCGGTCTTGCCTTCGGGCACCCAATCGGCCCACGAGCCAAAGGCGGCGGTGACGACATGGCGGCCGATCCGCTCGCGATAGGCATCACGCATGTTGAGAATATGGCTGATGCGCGGCGGCACCGGCTTGCCGGTAAAGGCCTCGTACCGGTCTGGATGCCAGTTGCGAATGGTGTCATGCGCGTTTTTCACGAGCAGTGCGCCAGATCCGCCGATCGCTTCGAACTCGCTGGCGAAAGCGAGAACGACCAGCGCATAGTCGACGTCTTCCTCGTAAGCGATGTGCGGCAGCACGAGGCTTTGCGGCATCGCCGCCTGGCGCGCTTCGGAGAGAATGAAGCCGCCGTGGCTGGCGGTTGTCAGGTGCCAGATTCCAGGATGGATCTGTTCGGCAGTCTGGATCGCACCCCAGGGGCTATGATCGGGGCGCGCGGATGGGTGATGGGACATCTTCGAGACCTTTCGTTGATCCCTCGCCCCTCCCCTCTCCTCTTGGAATAGCTGCGGAGCGGGTAGTCCCGGGTTCACCGGGAGGGCGCGAAGCGATTAGGTATTGGCTTCGAGTACCTCGGTCAGCGCTGGCTTGGTCAACGGGGGGAACCGGGTTGCCAGGGTTTCGTCGATAAATTGGGAGGTCGACATGGTGTCGACATTGGCCTGGGTGATGACCTGTGCGCTCCCGCCAAAACCGTCGGGACGCATTTTGGAGCAAGTGAAGCTGGTCTCGATGGTGATGAATGTGATCTGCGCGGAGCGGCCGATGATGTCCTGGAAGATCTCGATCCACTCATCCTGGAGGTCGAGTGTGGCGGTTTCCTCGCCGCAGGCGAGGTCGGCAACCGCCTTGATGAGCAGGCGCGTCGCCGCCGACGGTATCGTCGTCTCGGCAAGCGCGGCCTGCATGTCCGGCAGATCGAGATCGATTGTGTCGTGATGCCCGACTTCGGCGAAGAGGTAAAGCTCGCCGTTGTCGATCTCGGAATCGAAGATGGTTCGCAGGATGAGCTGTTCAGCGGCGGTGATTTCGCCAAGCGGAAGCGTGGGCGAGACGACGCATTGTGAGTAGTAGTCGGCCATGGCGGAACCTTTCGACGGTGGTTCGAGGAGATCTGTTGACGTCCATTTTTGTTCACGGTATGTTCATGTTCGCAAAGGAGTGCGATTATGAAGAACCAATTTATCGGTCGATATTTCGACACCGACATCGTGCTGCGCGATGCTTCGGTTGATCCCCACAACCGGCCGACGCGCCGGATGATCGCTGGCGCCGCCATCGGCGTCGAAGTGGACGATGCCTATTATTCGACACGCGAGCTGCGCGAGGCGGTATCATGGGTTCATGAGGGCGATCGGCGCGGCAAGGTCAGGCTCAAGCGGCTGCTGGCCAACGCCTGCGATGATTTTCAGCGGTGCTTGTATTATTCGTTGGCCGGGCGCGGGATCGTGCAGATGCTCGAGGATCTCGAATGGCTCGAGGAGATATTGGAAGCGCGCGGAAGGTTGGCCGGGCAGGTCAGGCGCGCGAAGGGACGGTGTATGCCGTTGATCTCGCCCTATGTGTCGAGCGAGCCGGATGGCATATTGCCGGCGGCCGAAGGCGATTTCCGGCAAGGACCATCCTGGTATCTGGATCCGATGCTGGGAAGTTGAGCGCCGGATGTCAGTCGCTTGACCGTCAGCCGACCCTCACTTCCAATTCGGTGAGGTGGGCTGGCGCCTCGTTGGCCGGCATGACGCGGTACGGTTGGAGCGTGTCGGCGGTCCTGACGACGGCAAACGGGGTTGCCGCCGCCTCGCATAGCTGAAAAGCGACGCGATCGGCGTGTGCCCGGCTGCACAGTTTTTGCCGCGTGGAGCGCAAGGGGGAAGACGCGGAAGAGGGCATTGTCGTAAACTCCTTGAGTTTCACGCGCGCGGCGGAAAGACCGTGCGATAGATGGTGGTCTGCGGCACGATGGTCCAGGCCCGCTGCATCAGCCGGCTGATCCGGTAGGTCTGCCCGGTAGCGGGATTGCGCAGCGCGGTGGTTCGCCCGCGCTTGACGACGATGAAGTCGCGGCCCTTGTGGCCATCGGTAAAGGTCATGTCCTCGGCCAGCTGGAGGTGCGCGCCATCGGCGAGAACCCGGCGCCGGCGGGCAAGGTTGGCGATGCAGCGCCGGCGCCAGTCTATCGCGTGTTCGTGTGTCGCGGGTTCGAGCAGCGCCAGGATGCGTTCGGGGCAGTCGTCTTCGCAAGGCCCCATGCTTTCGTCCATGCTCTTGTAGCCGAAGACAAGGCCCTCCTTGTCGCGCGGGTTCCAGCGCACGAGGCAGACGATCGCGAAGATCGCTGTGTCGTCGCCACCGTAAGGCTGGGCGGCGGCATACCAGACCTTGTTGTGAAGGCACGAGGAGGCCAGCACCCGCAGGCCCCTGGTGCCGGTGTCATCGGATCGTTCGTAAGTGAATTGCGCGTCGAGATAGACCTTGGGCGTGTCGTAACCGCGCATCCCGGCCTCGGTCATGTAAAGCCATCCCATGATTGGTTTCCTGTGTTGGTTGTGCCGATGCGGCTGAAATGGTCGCTCAGTGCAGCGCGGGTTTGCTGCGCCGTTTGAGCTTGGAATCGACTATCTGGATTTCGGCAGACTTGGTTGTCATCACCACCAAGCCGCCTGAGTAGTAGCGCTTGTCCTCGTCGATCATCGCGAAGGTGAATTCGAGCGGAATGACGCGCGGCGCGAAGTTGGCGATAAGTTGGCATAGCATCCGCAGGTTCGGTTTGCCGTCGCGGTCGAAGATCCGGACGCGGCCGTTGCCAGGGCTAACCGGTTCGATGTCGATGCCGATCGGGTCTGCCCCGATGAGATTGACGAGATGGTCCTCAAGTGAGGTGTCGTCAAGGACGGTGCCGGCGAGATGCCGCGCCAGCTCTGGGGGAAGCGTTTCCGAGCCGGTCTCGGTGTTGTGGAGGTATTCGATGGCCTCGGTGATGACCAGGGTCTCGCCGGCGTCGAGGGTCAATTCAAGATTGAAGCGCGTTGTCATGATCTGATTCCAGTTCGGTCGCGGCAGTCGTGCCTTGGCTGAACGCCGAGAGGTAGCGAACGGCGGCTTCGGCCTTGGATGCGGCGTGGATTATTGCGGTCTTGTCGGCTTTGAGAACCCTGAGCCAATGGTCGACGTAGCTGGCATGGCTGTCGTGCAGCGAAGTCGGCAAGTCCAGCTCGGCGCAGATATAGCTCTGCCCGATCGAAGCGACGATTTCTTCGAAAGCGTAAGCATCGTCGCCGAACCGTTTGCCGAAAGTGCGGGCAAGCCGGTCCTTATGGCCACTCCAGTGAACCATCTCATGCCCGAGCGTGCTGGCGAGATGATCCTGCGAAATAAAGCAGCCTTCGCGCGGAACCTGGATGAAATCCTGGGTTGGCGAAAAGAACGCACGGTCGCCGCCATAGCGGACATCCGCTGGAATGGCGGCAAAGAAGGCGTCGATCGCGGCTTGCCGGAGCGATGGTTCGATTACTTCCGGTTCGGCACTCGGGGTGTAGTGCGGCGGCAACCCATCTATTTGGTCGCAGTTAAACACCGTGTAGCTGCGCATGAAGCGCACCGACTTGGCGCTTTCTTCGCCGGTCTGCCGGTCGGTCTCGGTTTTGTTGATGGAATTGAAGTATACGCTGATCGAGCCCTTTTCGCCGCGCCGGACCTGGCCTCCAAGCGCGGCAGCCTGATTGTAGGTCATCCAGGTCGAGCTGGCGTAGCCGGCGTCTTCGCCGACGGCCCACAGGTACAGGCAGTTGATGCCCGAATAAGCCTCGCCATTGTGGCGTAGCGGGCGCGTGCGACCGCTGCCGGCACCTGACCAGCTGCGTTGCCAGGGCGCCACCCCAGCTTCGATTTTGGTGATGATGAGATTGGTGATTTCAGCCGCGATGTCGCGGCGCTCGGTCGTGGACCTGGCCATGTTGCGCTCCTGATTTAAGAAAGGCAGCCGGGCACCGCCCGGCTGCTGTGGATCGTCCGAGGCTTCAGCCGTTGATCAGGCCTTCAGCCTTCGATCAGGGCTTCGTGGTTGGCGTCAGCGGGTTCGTCGTCGCTGGTTTCGCGATCGTCGCCGGCGCCGTCATAGTGGTCGGTCGCACTATCCTCGCCGGTCTCGCCATTGTCTGGCTCGGCGTCCGAACCCTCCTCGAGATCGATATCATCGGTGGGCGCGTCGGTGCCGTCGAGGAACAGCATCGCATTAGGCACCCAGGCCAGCGCCTTGTCGCGGATCGTGTCTTCGACGATCGCCTCGCCGGCGAACAGCTTCTCGCAGGACGTTGCGACTTCGCCCTTCTTGGAAGCGGCGTAGCGTCCCGACAAAGCCGGCCCGCCGATATCGTCGAGGAGCGCCAGCAGCGACCCCTTGGAGACCCGGTCGAAGAAGTTGGGCGCGGTCGGCCGCCACCAGCTGGCGACGTCGATCTTCATGATGCTGGCAAGCCGGTTCTGGAGCGGGTTCTGGCGGGCGTCGTAGGTCGGTTTCGCCTCGAGCGAGGATGCCACCGTGTAAGCCAGCCATGCGGCCTTGGCGTCGTCATCGATAAGCCGGAAGGCTTCGAACCGGCCGACTTCGGTCTCGTGGTCCATCCAGCTGGCGTCGAGCGTCGCGCGGGTGTCGGCGATGGTGGTACGAGCTTGGCTGGGAGCGATCTCGCCGACCTGAGGATCCTGCGGGCCAGGCGCCTTGATCGTCGTGCCATAGGCAACGTAGCCGCGTTTGGCGTCGGCCATGACGAACAGCAGGTAATCGAGCGCCAAGCCGGGTTGCGTCAGCAGTGATGCGCTGAGGATGTCGCGGCGTTGCACGGCCAGTTCGTCGAACAGCCGGGCGCTGATCGCCTTGCCGCCAGGGGCTTCAGCTTCCGGTCGGATCGGCTTGTCGCTGCCGCCGTTGCCGCCGCGATACGGTTCGCCGATCGTGAAGCCGCGTCTGGTGTCGCCATCGCTGGTTTCGCCGTCGTCGCCGGCGCCGTCGGCACTATCGCGATTGGCGGTGATGCTCGGCTCATGGATGCGAATGGGCGCTTCGCTGTAGTAGTCGCAGTCGAGCACCATCTCGCCCTTGCGGCTGAGTTTGAGGAACTGGCCGACGTGCGGCTTCAAATCCTCGGGCAGCTCCCGGGGCCGGTCCTGCAGCCCCTGCATCGCTTCGACCAGCGCGTCGAATTCACTTTCGAGCGCGGTATATGCCTCGTCGGCGATGGCCTCGTC
>CAXTOI010000017.1:15615-16883 GCA_964245645.1 uncultured Novosphingobium sp.
GTCTTCGATTTCAGCGACGCGTTGTTCCTCCTCGCTCGTCATCGGTCGGATCGGCAGGGTGACGCGGTGCAGCTTGGAGCTGGCTTCCCAGATGTTTTCGCTGCCGATGGGCCGGATCCAGGCAACGCCTGTTTCAGTGGCAACCCGGCCAGCTTCCGCTTCGAGCAGGGCTGCGGCGAGCCTCTCGGCGATCTCGGGGTCAAGCCAGCGGTCTTCGCTGTTGGCGCTGAACAAGTCGCGCTCGATGCGGCCGCCGGCGGCGGCATAAGCAGGTTCGCTGACGAGCACCGCGATCGGATCGTCGCTACGCATCGAATCCTGGACGATCATGCGGCGGATGGCATCGGCGTTGTAATGGCCCGAGCGCGAGACCTGCTCGAAGACGCGCAGCTGCTTGTCATGGCTTTGCGTGCAGCCGTAAGCCTTGGCATGGTCGAGGGTGATGTCGCCCTTGGTCAGCGCATCGAAGATCGGTTCGGCCAGGCTGGCGAGGCGCAAGCGGCCTTCTATGAACCGCCGGGTTTGGCCGAATCGCGCGGCCACCGCATCGATGTCGCCGTCGCTTCCCAGGAAGTGCAGGAACGCCCGGCATTCTTCCGCCGGTGTCAGCTTCAACTGGTGGAAATTGGCGGCAAGCGACGTCTCAGTGAGCGCGTTGGTGTCGGCTTTCAGCAGCAGGACCGGCACGTCGTAGGTTTCGGCATCGATGCTGCCGGACTCGGCGAGATGGGCGAGCGCGCGCAAGCGGCGCCCACCGTCGATGACTTCGAACATGCCGCGCGGCTTGGTGACCGAGGTCACCAGCAGGTTCTGAAGAACGCCGCGGGCGGCAATGTCCGCCGCGAGCGGCTCGATGGCCAGCGCAGTGTCTTGCGCAGTGCGCACATTGATCGCGGACAAGCGCAGCTTGGCAAGTTTGATGGTCTGTAGCATGGGGTCTTCTCCTGGCGTTGCTCGGCCAAATCCGAACACACCAGTCCCTCCCCCCTCCCCTTTAATCGCCCGCAGGGATGATGCGGGCGAGTATCGCCTGCACCTGGCCTGTAGGAACGAAGACGCGGGTGGTGTAACGGATGATTTCGGTGAAGCAGCCCAACGACTTGAGCCAGGGCAGCTGCGCTGACGGGCAACCAGTCAGTTCGACGCGCTGTTGGCCGTTCACCAGGCTGCGCTTGACCACCATTTCAAAGGGGCGGGTGAGCGCGATGCTGCCACCGGCCAGCGCGGAGCGGGCGACCGAGGCTGCGTCCATCTTGGCCGCCGGGTCG
>CAXTOI010000017.1:16893-18965 GCA_964245645.1 uncultured Novosphingobium sp.
TCTTTAACCAGGCGTCCGAGCCACGAGTGGCCTTCCTCGTCGACGACGCGGTTGACGACGAGATGATCGGCCGGCAGCGCTGACCAGATCGGCAGCAACAGGCCGGTGGCCAGATGGATGGTCTGGCGCTCGGTGCGGTTTTCCGCATCATCCACCTCGGCTTGCCATTTGGCGGCAAAGTCAACTTGGTCGATCGGGCTCCAGGCGGTCTCGAGGAGATCGTCGGCGCGGATATATTCATGGCGTGTCGGCCGGATCAACTCGTAGCGGCGGAACGACGAACCATCCTCGAGCATGATCGAGCGGGCGGCAACGCGCAGCGCCACCCGGTCCGACTTGGCATTGTGCAGGTAGGCGACACGGTCGCTGCCCCCGGCGATGGTAGCAAGGCGCTCGTAGGTGAGCGGCTTTGCCCGTGTTTCCATCTCGATGGTGAGGAGATGGGAGGTGGCGCCGCTGTTGGGGTCAGTGCGCAGGATCAGATCCTCGATGATGCTGGCACGTTCCACGGCCAGCGTTTCTACGCCAAGGTCAAAAGTGCCGGCATCGCGCGCGGCCGCCACGCGCGCTTCGATCAGGTCCAGAAACTCCTCGAAGATCGTGTTCTGTAAGCCGATCGGGAACGCGAGTATGCGATTGAGCCAGCGCTGGATAGGCGGCAGGTCATCGACGATGACGCCGTCCTTGTCGGCCAGGGTCAAGCCGCTGCGTTGCTCGAAGTCGGCCAGGTTGGTGCTGCCCAGCTTGCCGGCACACAGCAAGTGGAACCAACTGACCAGCGCTGCCTTGGCATATTCACTCTCGAGATTGTCAGCCGGGTCGAATAGCCCGGCCCCGCCGGTCTGGCGTTGGCCGCGCGTCAACGCGCCTAGGCTGTCGAGGCGGCGGGCGATGGTCGAGGTGAAGCGCAGCTCGCCTTTGCAATTGGTGGTGACCGGCCGGAACAGCGGCGTGGTTGCCTGATGGGTGCGGTGGGTGCGTCCCAGGCCCTGGATCGCGCGATCGGCGCGCCAGCCTGGCTCAAGGAGGAGATGGACGCGCTGCTGCTGGTTCGCCACGTCACAGCTCGCATGGTAGGAACGCCCGGTGCCACCGGCATCGGAGAATATCAGTATACGTTTGGCGCCGGCCATGAAGGCCGCAGCTTCGGCCTGGCTGCTGCGGGCCGAGCGCGCTTCCAGTTTCTGACCCCCCTGCCCGTTCGGGACGAGCCGCTTGGTCCGCCCGGTAATCTCGGCGACGGCATCGTGTCCGAAATGCTCGAGCAGCGCATCGAGCGCCGACTTGATCGGCGGCAGCGCGCACAGGTGCTCGATCATGCTGGCCTTGGCAGCTTCGGCGTCCGGGTTGTGGACGGGATACCCATCATCATCAACCATCGGCTCCGATCGCGCGGTGCCGGTGTCGTCGGTGTAAACGCGCATTTGCCGGGTCGGAAAGGCGCGTTCCAGATAGTCGATGACGTATTCTCGCGGGCTCAGATCAATTTCCAAGGTGGCGCGCTCTTCGGGGCTGAGTTCCCCAAGCCGGCGATCGAGGATGGATTCGGCCGTGGTGACCAGCTGCATCACCACCGATTTGCCGCGCGCGAGATGGACGGTTGTGGCGGCGATCACCGTCGGCAGCTTCATGGAAAGCAATAGCTGGCCGAAGAAGCGCTGCTTGCAGGATTCGAACCGCGACCGCGCCGCCGCCTTGGCGCCGCTGTTCAGCGTGTCGCCGCTGATGCTATCGACGACACTGGTTTGTTCGAGCGCAGCGTCGAGGTGGCCATGGATCACCGCCCAGGCTTCGGCATAGCTGTCGTAGATCTTGATCTGGCCGGACGTCAGGTCGTGCTTGAGGATGTCGTACTCGACGCCGGCGAAGCTGAGCGCGCGTGAGGTATAAAGCCCGGTGGCCTTCAGGTCGCGGGCGACCAGTTCCATGGCGGCGATGCCGCCGACGCGGATGTCGCTAATGAATTTCTCGCGATCGGCAAAGGCGGTCTCCGGACCCCAGAGCCCAAGGCGCACCGCATAGGCTAGGTTGTTCACGTCCGAGGCGCCGGTGGCCGAGGCGTAAAGCACTCG
>CAXTOI010000018.1:0-15377 GCA_964245645.1 uncultured Novosphingobium sp.
GCGAGCCCAAGATCCGGGACGGCAAGACGGTCAAGAACGCCCAGGGCTACACCGAGACCTACGACGAATTCCACGACGTGGTAGTCTATGGCGGCAAGGCTCGCGCGATCGCCGAACACAAGGCCAAGGGCGACAAGCTCCTGGTCACCGGCTCGATCCGCAAGTCCACCAACGAGAAGGACGGCGTCAAATATTACAACTTCCGCATCATCGCCAGCGAGGTGGAATTCATATGATCCCGGACGGGGCGGGGCCGCAAGGCTCCGCCCTCTTCTTCACCTTCGGGGCAAATCCACACCTTGCGCAAACAGCGGCGCAGAGAGCATCGAAGCCCATGGCGTCACGGCGACCGAACCGGTACGATCCGGTTCAACAGGCGTCGCCGCAATGCCAAATATCCATCGCTAGGAACCACCAGGGCCGCGATTATTCGCGGCCCTTTTTTTGCTCAGCAATCGCCACCTTACGACGGTTCCATAGCGTGCCTGAGCAACCTACGGCGTTACCCCAAGCCAGTGGTCAGGCGAGGCGTTTGAGGATCTCCTCTACGCCAAGTTCATTCGCCTTTTCGATCAGCCTGGCCAGCCCTTGCGTACCGTGTTTCCCGGAGGCTTTCTCGACCTCGGCCAAGAGTTCTGCACGCTCTTCCTGAACGATCGCCGCATCGATTTCCCTGACCTTTTGCGATGCGATTTTCTGTTCCTCCAGCAACCGCACTTTGTCCTCGCGAAGTTTCTCCAGCTTGCTCTTACCCTTGGCCATATCGTCACACTCCGAAGCTCATAGTTGATGGGCCTGCATCCACCATTTGCGTTCGAAATCCAAGCACGACGTGGAGCTCATCGATCATCCATTTCCATTTGGAAACCGGCCATGCACCGCTTTGCTCCGCCGCACAAATTGCCTGTCGGACGATCAGTCATTCGGGCAAAGTGTCGGCTTTATCACCGTCGGAATTCCCCACCAGCAACCGCCGGAGATGCCTAATCCTGCATCCATTTGATCCCTTGATGACCGACGAGCCGCCGATATCGTTGCGTCATCGAGACGCCCAGGCCCACTCAGGGACCCGAATTTTCGAACTCGATCACAAGACCTCAAAACGAGAGGGCATCGAAAGTACCTATCAGAAAAGCAGCACACCTTACGCGGGTGCCCCGAAGGGTAGAACACCGAAAAAAGCGCGCGTTTTCACATGGCTGCTCTTGTGCACAATGGTGCACCCGGACCCAAAATTTCGTGCACCATGGTGCACCTGCTGTCGGCTACCTCTCCCGTTAGCTTTTCAGCAAATATTGTCATGCCATTCAGCTACATAACGGTGCACCATGGTGCACCTTGAATCCTCCGCAGGTGCACCATGGTGCACGACTGCGAAAACTTGACTGGTAGAGGCGATGGGTATAGACGCGATCCCGCGATAGGCGAGCCAGGACCAACCACACGAATGGTTGGATCTTGATGAAAAACTTCACTCACTTAGGGATAACCTTACATCACCTGACCCTCGAACGTATCGAGAGGTTAGCGGATCAGAATCGCAAATCACGCGCAGAATACATCAGAGTGCTTATCGACACCGCACTGCCCCATGCAGAGCGTGGCGTTGCGCCTGATGTCAGGCGCCTGCTGACCCTTCAAGAGCATCAGACGCTCCTGCTCGACGCGCTGTGCAGGAAACTTCTTCCTGAGCAACCCGAGCGCCTCGCCCGCGCCGCCCTCGATGCTGTGAAGACGCATCATGGCGCGTAAAGACGACATCCGGTTCGACGGCCGTCCCGTCGAGGTCGAGCACGCATCCGCGCGCGGCCAGGTCGTCAGAAACGTCGGCTCGTTTACGCGCGGCTCACAGCTGGTCCGCCTGCGCTTTATGATGATGATGGAGGGTCTGCGCTTTCCCATCACGGCCGCGCTTGTCAGCTTCGTCGTGATCTCCTTTTGCCTTCTGAGTTTCATGATGCAGGAGCATGAAACCCAGCTGGTCGAGATGCGCTGCTATGCTGGCTTCTGGAACATGATCGGACTTAATCCCGATCACGTCCTCAACCTAACCTTACCAGACGATAGCGTCGTGCCGATCGCCGTCCGCGATATACCTGACGATCCGGCGGTTGCTGCTGCTTGGAGCAAATTCTGGCGGGTGATCCTGGCTTCTGTTCTGGGCGCCGGTTTCCTTACCAGCCCTCTGGCAGCCGGGTTCTACAAACTATCCCGGAACATCGGCAGCGACATCCTCAAGGACCGCCATGAGCGCGGCGCGACATTGTCGGAGGAGCCTGTCTTGCGTCTCGAGATCGAGGCCCATAACCGGGATAAGCTTGCCGAAGAAATCCGCCGCCGCTTCGAACCGGAACACCGCGAACGCATTGCCCGCGGATGGACTACCCACATCGCCAAGATGAACCGCGCCATTCGCCAAGTTCGCGGCGAACCCGATCCTGTTTTGAATCGGCTCGTTGCCCCCTCGGCACAGCCGCCCAAACCTTCAACAGTGCTTGGTTTTTTGGAGACGATAAACAGCTCCGCAATGGACCTGATGTGGCCCCATATACATGGCTCCGAGCCAATTACGTCCAGCATGCCACGGGGATCATCAGAAGCGTCAAGCGCGCCCGCTATCCTGTATCCTGATCCAGTATTCTACGCGCCCTATACGATGGCTAATATACCCTATCCGTGGCGCCTGGAACAATCGCATGCCATGCTGATCGGGACCACCGGCGCCGGCAAAACCACCCAGCTGCGCAACACCGTATCCGAGGCCCGGCTGCGCGGCGAACGCTGCGTGATCTTCGATCTCACCGGCGCTTTCGTCGAGGCGTTCTACGATCCCGCCATCGACTATATAATGAACCCCATGGACGAGCGCTGCCCGCCCTGGACCATCTTCAACGACTGCCAGAACTACGCTGACTTCCTGACCGCTGCCCAAGCCCTGATCCCTGACGATGGCGGCAATGCCGAGCCCTTCTGGCAAATGGCGGCACGCACCTTGTTTGTGGAAATGTGCATGAAGCTGGCCGAGTCCGGCGAGACCAGCAATGCCGCAATCGCGCATCATCTGATGGAAGCTGATCTGAAGGATGTTCATGAGAAGCTCAAGGATACCATCGCCTCGCCGTTGACCGCCGAGGCCGCCGCTCGCATGGCGGAATCGATCCGCGCGGTATTCAACACCAATGCCCAGGCACTGCGATTCCTGCCTGATCCGGTAGAGGGCGGTGAGCCCCCGTTTTCGATCCGCACCTGGATGGCGGACAGCAAACCGGGCTCGATCCTGTTCGCTACGTCGCGGCGCAGCGACCTGTCGCTGTCCAAGAAGCTCATCACGCTGTGGATGGACATCGCGGTCAATGCGCTGATGGACCAAGCGCGCACCATGGAACTGCGCACCTGGTTCCTGTTCGACGAGGTCCATGCGCTCCACCGGCTGCCTGCTATCGAACATGGCCTGCAGGCGGCGCGGAACTTCGGCGGGGCGTTTATCCTCGGGCTCCACAGCTTCGACAAGCTGTGTGAGACCTATGGCAAGGAGGGTGCCGTCAATCTCGCATCGCTTGCGCGAACCAAGCTTATCCTGGCGACGCCCGACAAGAATACCGCCGATGAATGTTCCAAATGGATCGGCTCGCGCGAAGTCCGCGAGACCGACGAAGCCTACTCGATCGGCGCCACTCGCTCACGCGATGCGGCCACGATTACGCCGCGCACCGAGGTCAAGCCGTTGGTCATGGCCGATGACTTGATGAACCTGCCCCAGCTGCACGGCTACGTCAAATTCCCCGAAGGATTTCCGGCTGTCCGGATCGAGCTTGCCTACGTTCATTACCCCGAGGTTGCCAAGGGTTTCATGCGCAAAACCAGCATGAAGCTCGCCGTCTATGTCCCCAAAGACGAGGCAGAGGAGGACGTGGCCAGCACTGGCGGACAGGAGCATACCTCGGTCCATCATCAGACCGATGAACTTCCCCACCCCCCGGCCGAGCCTACCAACGACAACGATAACAATGGGCAGCCAGAACCCGTCATCGATCCCCGTGAAATAACCAGCGCGGATCAGCCGTCCCCAGCCAAGGATAACGAGCCGTTGCCGGCGGACAAGGACGGCGGCGGACCGAGCGATGACCCTGACCTTGCCTCATACTTTGGCGGGTTCGACAAAGCGAACATCCCATCGTCAGACTTCGGCGACGCGGATAATCCGATCGAAAATTCGGGTCTCGACGGCAACGACTCCACTAGATCTCCCCCACCCCGCCGGGAGCAACAGATCTCTATCGAGGAACGCACTGGCCAAGCCGCCAGCGATCCAGCGGAGGCTGAGCGACGGCATCACCATCACAAGGGCAACGAACAGCATCTCACACCTCCCAAGCCTTCGCTCGACCGGGGTGACGGTATGGATTTGGGTCTGTAACCTGTGCTCTCCGTTGCATCAGTCCGGTCGGCCGGCGGCGCTGCCAACTACTTCGCCAAGGACGATTACTATACCGGTGAACACGCCAGCGAGGTCAGCGCCTGGGGGGGTGCCGGCGCCGCTGAGCTTGGCCTGGCGGGCGATGTCGACAAGACCGCGTTCGAGAATATTCTGAACGGCAAGCTCCCGGGCGGCAGTCAGATTGGCGATCCCGAAAAGCGCCGGGCCGGCATGGACCTGACCTTCTCCATGCCCAAATCGGCCAGTGTTCTGGCCTACGTTGCAGGTGACGGACGCCTGCTGAAAGCCAACATGGACGCCGTGAAAGCGACCATGGCCTGGGTCGAAAAGAACTTTGCGGAAGGGCGGGTCTATCAGGACAACGAAAAGGGAGATGCCATCCGGACCGGCAATCTCACCTACGCAATCTTCCAGCACGACACCTCGCGTGCGCTCGACCCGCAAGCGCATCTCCACGTCGTTGTTGCCAACCTGACCAAGGTCAACGGCGTGTGGAAGGCGCTGCACAACGACGAGTTGTGGAAGAACAACACGCTTATCGGCAGCGTCTATCACGCGCAGCTACGCGAGGCTGTCCAGAAACTCGGCTACGAAACCCAGCTTTCGGGCAAGCACGGCCAGTTTGAAATTACCGGCGTCCCAGCGTCCGTCTTGCAAACCTTCAGCCAACGCCGCCAAACGATTCTGGACAAGGCCGCAGAGCTGGGCCGCGGCACGAACGAGCCCGAGGTTTTGAGCGCAATTGCCCAGCGCACCCGCGACGACAAAATCAACTTGGAGGATCGCGATGCGTTGCGTCAAGAATGGCGGGACCGCGCCGAGGCCCTTGGCTTTGACGGCAAGGCTATCGTCGATTCCGCCGAGCGACAGGCCGCAAACAGCACGCGGGAAGGACCCATCCGCGGCGTCCGTAAGACGGTCGAGTTTGCGCACGACGCCGTAGCCGCCACTGTTGGCTGGATCAGTTCGAAATCCAGCGGGCTCGGCGAGATCGCCGAGGGAGCGATGGAACGGATCAAGGGCATGTTTAGCGGCAACGATCCGCTTGTCAGCTCCAAGCTAGAGCGGCTTGCGATGACGCCGACGAGCTTGCGAACCGAGGCGGCCCTGGCATCCGCGATCCGCATCCTGGGCCAGCGTGAAGCCGCCTTTCCCATCCATGACGTCTCGCGCACCGCCCTCAATCTGGGATTGAAGGGCGTCACGATCAGGCAAGTAGAGGCGCGGATGCAGCAGCTGGCCGAAAAAGGCGAGCTGGTGTTCGGCAAGTCGGGCCGGGCCGATGGCACCGCGACCCACGTCACCACCCCTGACCACATCGCCCAGGAACGCAGCCTGCTCGCCGGCATCGATGCCGGTCGCGGCAACGGGGTCACTATCGTTCCCGGCGCAGATACCGCCACCCGGCTGCAGGAGAGGGCAGGGGACCGCCCTCTGAACGGCGAACAGCTGGCTGCCGCTACCCTGGCGCTCGCAAGCCGCGACCGGGTAGTGGTCGTGCAAGGCGTTGCCGGTGCGGGCAAAACCACCATGATCAGCGCCATGAGCGAGGTTATCCGCGATGCGGGCAAACAGGTGCTCGGGATCGCTCAGGCTAACAAGATGGTGAACATGCTGCGCGACGAAGCCGGCATTCCGGCGCAAACCCTGTCATCGTTCGTTAACGAGCATCTGCGCGGGGTGCTGGCCGGCAAAGGCGATGCTTTCGAGGCATCCAGGGCAGCCTTGCAGAATACCGTGCTGGTGCTCGACGAAGCGAGCCTCGTCGCCAACAAGCAGATGAACGACCTGGTGAAGATCGCCAATAACCTCGGTCTCGATCGCCTGGTCATGATCGGGGACAAGGCCCAGCTCCAACCGATCGATGCCGGCAAGGGCTTTTCGCTTGTCCAGGCGCACGCGCCCGACATGGCGGTCATGACCGTAAGCCAGCGCCAGCGCACCGAGCATATGAAGGCAGTGGCGAGCCTGAGCCGGGTCGGGCATTTCGCCGGCGCCTTCAGCGTGCTGGGCGAGCGCGTGGTGAGCGCGGGTGACGACTATCGGGAACAAGCCGGAAAGAAATGGCTGGAGCTATCCGCCGAAGACCGCGAACGCACCGCGATCTATGCCTCGGGGCGGGATTCGCGTAGCTTTCTCAATCTGCTGATCCAGGACGGGTTGCGCGCCGAAGGCACGCTCAGAGGCGATGGCCTGGAAATCCATCGCCTCGACAGCATGAACCTCACGCGCGAGGAAATGCGTTACGCGCAGAACTATCAGCACGGCCAGGTGCTTGAAGTCACCAACAATTCCAGACCCAATGGCCTTGTGCGCGGAACCTACGATGTCATGCGGACAAATGAGGCGGGGCGAGTTTACCTGCGAGCCGAGGACGGCAAGCGGACCAGCTTCCGTCCCGATAGGCTCGACCCTCAGGATACGCGCGACACCATCAGCCTTTCCGAGCGTGATTCCTTGCGCATCCATGAAGGTGACAAGATCGTCTGGACCGCGAACGACAAGGCCCGGTCGATCCACAATTCCGAAGCCGCGCGGATCCTGTCCATCTCGCAAGTCGGCATCGAGGCATTGACCGCTTCGGGAGAAAAGATTTTCCTGCCCGCCGGCGACAAGATGCTCGAACGCCTCAACCTCGCATACGCCATCAACATGCACCAGGCACAGGGCATGACCACCGATCAGGGGATCGGCGTCATGCATTCCTCCGAACGGCAATTGTCGAACCAGCGCCTCACCCATGTGATGGCGACCCGCGTGCGCGACGACATCACCATCTTCACCAACGACCGCGATCAGCTGTTGAAATCAATCGAAGGCAATCCTGGAGACAAGGCCAGCGCGCTCGAACACACCGGCGAAAAGAGCATGAGCCCGTCTGCGGCCGCCCCCGCTCCGGAGCAGCTGTTACCGGCCGACAAATCCGCCCCCGGGCTTGCCGTACCATCGCCAGCTCCCCCTGGACCCGCACCGGCGGCGCCGTCGGCGCCCACCCGCAGCATACCGGAGAAGGTCATTGAACTTGGCCTCTGAGAGCATCGCCAGTCTGGCCATCCCCCCATCCATACAACGGCTCTTGTATCCCTGGCCGCTGCCTCGAGGACAACCAACCGTCGCCGCGACCTTTTTCGATTGAAGGGTAAAATGATGCTTAAGCTTTGTATTCTGGCGCTGTCTGCGCCCATGGTTCTGCTCTGCACGCCGGCAATGGCAGACCCGCCCGATCTCACCGAGACCATTGCCCAGGCAATGCAGCAGGCCACCGCGCTCACCGAAGCAACACGGGCCGACGCCGCAAAAACCGGTGATCGGCTCTCCCAACCCGCGACCCAGGCCCTGTATGCCCGCTATCGGACCGGCACCACCGCGTCCGGCGCACCCCCATCCAGGCCCTGCGACCATCCACCCGTGCTCGAAGCCGGCGGGCTATGCATCCCTGTCCCGACCGGTAAATAGATCGGCTCGCCTCGACATGCTCGAATATCAGCCCATGGGTCACCAGCGACAACCGAGCGACCAGCTCGCTTGTCCACTATGCGGGGTCCTCCAACCGCGACACGGGATCCAGCGACTTTGGCATTGTCGAATTTGCCGGTGTTTCCTCCTTCGCACCTCCAGCCTGGATTTTCCGGGCCGGCGGCGGCGCTGGCCCCCCATGGTCGCACTCGACAGCTGGCTGCGGGCGCCTTGTCATCGTTTTGCTATCGCTGGCTGCCATAGACTATTCGGGCCTGCTTCCCGCGACTGCTATCAACGCTGCATTCGGCGTCTACACAATGCTGCTTGGCACTACCTATGTTGTTCAGGCTGCCACCATGATCCGCGCACGTGCGGTTTTCTCTGCGCTCGGTGCGCAGCCTGTCCATGGCTCGCTATTCAAATCGACAATCACCCTGTTCGTCGGCTGCTGGCTCCTCGCCACCGGGGCCATCATCTTCGTCATCGCGCAGCAGGTACTGGCGATCACCGATCGCGCCGCGGCTCTGTCGCCGCAGCATCCCGTGACGGTGCAAACCGCACCATCCCTTCCGCCTAGCTTGCCTTACCGAAAGACCATCCCATGAAGTCGCTCCGTATCATCCCCCTGGCCGCATATCTCGCCTCCAGCGGCCTTGTAGAGGCACAGCAGGTCTACACGGCCCCAGAAACGCCTGCTGCCGTGTCCTGGCCGTATACAGACTTCGGCAAGCCTAGCGCGGTCGTTGCGCGCCACGACGATCCCCTGCTGGGCACCAGCACCATCACATTTGCCAGCGGTACCCGGCTCATCATCAAACCGACCAAGACCAGCCCCGGCGTCGTCAGCATCGACATCGCCATGGGCAACGGCCGCGCCGGCGCTCCACCAGAACTCGTCCATGCGCTCTGGGCCACGACGCTGATGCCGATCGGGGGGACGGGTAAGCTGTCCTATGCGCAGCTCGATCAATGGCAGCAAAGCTCGGGCACCTCGGTCAACATTACCGTCGTGCCCGGGATCCTGGCCTATCACCTCCAGGGCGAAGTATCCCCGCGCGAGATCGAGACCGAGATGCAGCTGCTCACAGCCTACGCGCGCGATCCCGCGTTCCGCGATGAGCAGACCCAGAAGATCGCCGGGCTCGCGCCCATGATCGAGGCGCAGATCGAATCGTCGCCATCATCGATATTCCTGCGCGCCGTGCAGCGCACGCTGTTGGGGCCAAACAGCCGCTATGCCGAGATACCCAACCAGGGTGATCTTGCGGCTACTACCGGTAGCGAAGTAGCCCAACTTCTAAAACCTGTGCTCACCGGCCCCGCCGATGTCACCATTGTGGGCGACATCACCTTTGCCGATGCAATCGCTGCCACCGGGCTCACGATCGCGGCAGGACCTGACCGCGCGGGGGCAGGGGGCGAGCCAGCGACCCCGCCGCCGGCCGCCGCACCGCAAACGTCCGATAAGCCGATCGTGGTTTATCATTCGAGCCAAGCCCGCGAAGCGTGGTGGGGCGCCTATTGGACGTTGACCGACTATGAGGCAGATCCGCGCGACGCGATCGTCGCCGAAGTAGCTGCCGCGCTCATCCAGGCACAGCTTTTGAAGGAAGTGCCAGCAACCCCCGGCTTGGCGCGGCCTGTCGTTCGCGCCGCAGATTCACTCGAATTGCACAACGGCGGCGCGTTCGGGGTCGCCCTGCAAATCAAGCCCGAACAGGCAGCAAACCTTGACGCCGAATTGCTGCGGACCACGCGCGCGATTGCGACGGCGCCGATTGACCCCGAAACTCTGAAAGCCGCACGGCTCCTGGTGCTGGGCGCGCATTCCTCCGAACAGAAGACCAATGCCTGGTGGCTTACCCGCTTGTCCCTGGTGCTGCGCGATCCCAAGCTCGAGCCCGCGATGGCCGCTGCCGGCAACATTACCGACGTCACCGCCAGGGAAGTTCAAACATTTCTGCAGCACAAGATCCTCGACCGCCGTCCCATCATAGTCGAGGTGCTGCCCAGCGGTGGCGTTGTAAATTGGGAAATCAGGGCTCTCTCGATGAGGGCTGCCGGAAGCAATCACGTCGACGGCGCGCCACAGAGATGACTGCCAACCTGCGCGCCGCGAGTGCGCCACCTGATCCGCTTGATAGCTTAATTGGAGATGCCGTGAAGCAGTTCTATTTTCTGCAACGGCAAGGCACTACAACCGATGATCCTCATTTTGACGAATTGCTGGCGCTGGCCTACGCCGCCGGCGAGCGGCCGCTGTGCTTATGCCGTACGGATGTCGAGCTGCCGCTTTACATCTCGCACCGCCATGGCAGCCATGTCCTGGCGCGGATGCCCGATACCGGCCCCACCCATGCGCCCTGGTGCGATCACTATGATGCCCCGGATCATCTGACCGGTCTTGGCCAGGTGCGCGGCTCAGCGGTGGTCGACGACGAAGAAACCGGCGAAACCACGCTCAAGTTCGGCTTTCCTCTCTGCCGGGGCGCCGCCCGCGCCGCACCGACCGCGTTCAGCAACGAGAAGCCCGCGGTCAGCTCGACGGGGATGCGCCTGACGTTGCGCGGCTTCCTGCATTTCTTGTGGGATCGGGCGGAGTTGACCCATTGGCGCCCACGCATGGCCAACAAGCGCAATTGGTACATCGTGCGCCGCGAACTGGTCACCGCCGCGCTATCGTGCCGAGTCAAGGGCGGGAGCCTGGCACATGTCCTGTTCGTGCCCGAACCGTTCAGCGTGGAGACCAAGGATGAGATCGTCAGCCGCCGCATGATGCAGCTGGCCCCGGTGCGCGGTTCCGTCGATGCCATCATGGTGGTGGTGGGGGAGGTCAAGACCCTCGATCGATCGCGATATGGCGAACGCCTGGTGTTCAAGCATCTGCCCGATATGCCCTTTTTCATGGACGAGGACATGGCACGCCGTTTCAACCGGCATTATGCAGATGAGCTGCAGCTATGGCGCAGCCATCAACCAGAAGATCATCTGATCCTGGCGGCAAGTTTCTCGATCAACAGCAAGGGAATACCCGGTCTTTACGAGATAGCGATTATGCCGGTGACGCGGGAGTGGTTGCCGTATGAAAGCCTGGATGAACGCGCGTTGGTCGCCAAGGCGGTCGAGGACGGGCGCATTTTTGTGAAGGGGCTGCGCTACAATCTCCAGCAGAGCAAGCCGATTGCCAGCATCACTCTGCAGGATACCGGGAAGACAGCGACCGCAATCCACCTGGCGAGGAATTCGTCCGACCCCGGATATGATGAGGAACTGGCGGAGCTGATGCAAACCCCGGGACTGGCCCATGAGCTTTGGAGCCCGGGAGCTGGAATGCCAGTAATGTGATGGTTGAGCCTGAAATCTGCTCTATGAGGAAAGGCAAGTAGCCGCAATCAGTCGCGTCCAACGCAGTTGAAACGGTTCTGTCTGCTGACGGACATTGGATGACCTCGGTTGAACAGTTGGCGGCCGTCAATTACTGGATCCATGAAAAGCGGCTACCGTCGGGCCGAGAACCAAATTATTGGCTCTGCGCCCATTGTCGTCATCTCAGGTGCTGAGTCGCTATCCTGAAAGCGGTCGTTCCCGCAAGGGCGGGCAATAGATTGGCGATGACTGCAACTGGGGACTGACCTGTAAGTCTGCTTACAGGCGGCAACTGGCTGGAGCGGTCGTTCGTTCATCCAACTCAGAAATGGCAGCAAGGACCCGCGATCGGTAATAACGGTTTAACACCGCTGTACATAAATTTAGCCGGTCGTCGACACAAACATTGGGGATGTAGATTACCACTTCAAAAGGGATGAGCGACACTTATCGACTCCATGTACCTTGTGAGCGGGTTCACCGATCAAGTCCAAGCCACACTCCATTATTAGCACCAAGTGTCTCGAGCATCGTTTTAAGTTCGCGGCGATCTCCGAATGAGCCATCTGGAACCTTCCTCTTGTCGCCAATCGAACATTTCAGCACCTGGTCAAAAAATTCCGAGTTGGTGATTGGAGCCATGTTCCCCTGCACCACATCGGCGGAGCGAGCCACTCTAATCCCTGACTTTGCGTACAACCAAACGACCGATCCTTTCTTGGAATCAGATTCATGCGACGGCATTGTTCTAACAAGTCACTTCCCGCCACCTTGTCAAACCGCTTCGCTTGAACAAGTACGCCTTTCGAGGTCCCGACCCCTTGCGCATCTTCGATCTCGACCGCGAAATAAAGGTCGGTCCCCATTGGTTTTTCTAAGCTTTTTGACCCATGGGAGGTGATCGTCTCGCTGATCACACGGATTCTGTACCCGCCAATAGTCTTTCCATCAAATCGATCCTCCAACCGCTGACCGACACGAGAGGTGATATCAGGTTCTTCAACCAGCCCCGTCATTCGTTCCCTGACAAGATCATCAATAGAACTACCAATTGCGTGGGATATTTTTTTGCGGGCTTCGGTGTCTCTGATCACGCGATGTTACCTGTATGATATGAATTTTGTTCATGCGAGCCCGTGTCGCAACCGAGCGTCACGTTGCGGCCATATAGGCCCGCACGCCCTCCATCAGCGCGACAATGCGCAGCTTGTTGGTGTCACCATATTTTAGCTGCCGCAGGAGATAGGCGTAGGCTGACGCTGCGACTTCCCGCTTTCCCGCGGCTGTCGCTTCGGCCCATTGGCGGCAGGACCGAATGAAAGGCTCAACTGGCGACCCGGCGACATATACCTCAACATCATGCCAGTTGCGGCACGCCGATTCATCAGGCCAAGCATTAGACAGCGTGGGATTATCCTGCAGCACCACACTCAGCTCAAGCGACACCGGATCATAGCTCACCGCGCTATGCTGCACGTCGCCATAGTCGATCAGCACCGAGCTATCTTCGGCCGAAATCAAGATATTTCCGCCGTGCATGTCGCCGTGAACGCAACGCCAGCGGGCCTGCACCACTCGCGCTTCGAACTCGGAAGCCCAGTCCAGCCCATACTCTGCGTGCAGCTCTGCCGCCTTCTGATCCTTGACCCAGCAGCCCCTGATCTCGGCAATACTATGGCTGGCTTCGGCCGTGCCCTGAGTCCATTGCGCGACACACTGCGCCACGCCGTCGAGGATCGCCGCAGCTCTCGCCGGATCCGTACCGAGCACGTCGAACATCGACTCTGTATAGCCGTCGGCAAGCTGGTAGAAGATGCCGGCGGTCATCGATGCGCCAAAATCCAGCATCGACAGCTTGCGCGGCGTGGCCGCGCCATCGAGCAGCACGACATGCTTGTCGTGCCGGGCGGCCTCGTCCTGGATTTTGGCGACCGGCCCGAGCTTGGCGAAAGACTGGCGGATCGGCGTGCCATTACCGTCGAACAGCTGGAGCCTGAGCGGCTTAGCGCCTGACTTTCCCTCTCCGATCGGCGCGACGACGCACCGCCTTGCACCAAGGCGCTTGGCGAAGATGCGCAGCAGCCGATCCTCCGCGATCTGCAAATTGACCTGATTGAGGGTGAGCTCAATATCATCCAGAGCAAGGATCGCCGCCTTCACCTTCGCAATGAGCTCGGGCGCCTGATCGAGATCGATCTTGCGCAAGAATTCGACCGTGCTGATCGGCGCGCCCTCGGCCCAGATGTCGGCATCGTGCTTCTGCGCCAGCATATCGGCGATGAAGGCGTCCGACGGAGAGCCCGTCAGGACCAGCAACTTGGTGCCAGGCGCCGCGTTCCTGGCATGATGAAACACATATTTGCCGTGTTCTGGCTCGGCATCAAGCCCACCATCCTGCGTTGGGATCTTGAGATCGAGCACCGCAAAGTCGAAAAACTGCCCGTCTAATGCTGCGCAGGCGGCCTCACGGCTTCTGGCAATTGTTACATGCGCTTGACCAGGCATGTCAGCGATCATGGCGTCCAGCGCGCTCGCAAATTCATCATCATCCTCGACTATCAGGAAATGCGCACTCATTTCTGCCAGCGCGCCAAATAGACCGCGCCCCCGTCGCGAGCCGGCTCAAGGGTCAGCACGCCGATCATTGTCTCAACCGCCTGACGGGCAATGGCGAGGCCAAAGCCACTGTGGTTCTTCTTCGTAGAATTGCCGACTTCGAACGCGGTCTCTGTTGGACCGACGATTCCGGTCCCCCGATCCAGCACCGACACCCAATAATCGACGTCGGTCTCGCTCCAGTTGATCGTTACCGAATGCGGCTTCGGCTCGGTGCCGACCGCTTCAACCGCCTCGACCGCATTGCGCAGGCCGTTTCCAATCACCATCCGGATCAACGCAGGGTCACCTTTGATCAGGAAGGGTTTCTGGCCGATCGCCGAGATCCACGGCAGTGCCTGCGGTGTTTCGGTCTCGACCAGCTCATTAATCATCGCCGCAAGATCGAATTCCTGCGGGCGCGGAACGCCCGCGGCGCTTTTGAGCATTTCGATCGCGTCGAAAATCCTGTGAACCGTCTCTAGATGGCGGCGCGTGGCCGAGCCTTCCCACTTGTTGCCGAGTTCGAGCTTTCCGCTCAGCCGCGCCAGTCCGATCGGGGAGGCGATCTCATGGAGCAGGAAGCCCGTCACCCATTCGACGGCCTGGCCATATATCTGTTGCCGCACCTCGTCGGGTACGGCTGCCGTCTCGTCCACCATTCACAACCTGAGGTTCGACCCGGCGGCTCAGCCGCTTGATCGTGTCCTGAAGCGCATAATGGACGTAAGCGACCGATTCAGTCTTGAGTGCCTGACGGATGCGGGCGATATCGCCTGCCTTGCCGAGTTCGGCCAGCGCGCGCGCTGCCTGTCCGCGGCTGTGCGCCGAGGTTTCCGATAGTCCTTCGAGAGCTTCGTCGCGCGTCATCCTTGCGGTTGCGTCCCGTAGAACGTCGCGCGACGCTGGAACGCTTCCGCGCCGCCCTCCATCACCAAGGTGATAGCGTTGACAATCTGGCCTGTCCCAAGCGGCGCCGCGGCGAGCGGGAAGCCGCGTTTGCCGTCGGAGCCAAGCTGCACGACAAAGTCGGCGTTGCCGAGCACTGGAATGTTTGCGTTGTGCGTCGAGAACAGGATCTGACCATCGCTCGCACGCGCCAGGATTGCGCGGATTAGCGTGTCGACAATAAAGGCATTGTCGATGTGATCTTCGGGCTGATCGACAATCAGCAGGCGATCGGTATGCCGCAGTACCAGTGGCAGGATTACCGTGCAGCGCTGGCCGGTCGACAGGTCAGCGATATCCTTGTGGTCGGGCCCGTCGAGTAGCGAAAAAGTGACATAATCTTCGACCGCGACGGTCGCGATCGCTGCGAGGTCGGCGTCCTTCATCGCGATCACGGCTTTGGCCGCGCGATCGGGCGTCGTGTTCCCACAGGCCGCGACGAGCGGATAATTGTCGCTCTCGACCGCCTCGAGCAACTCGCGCGGACTGATCCGCTGCGCGAGCGCCCCGACGATGTCGGAATATTTTAGGCCACTGCCGCGCAAAGCCTCGGTGATCGCCGCCGCGAAGC
>CAXTOI010000018.1:15387-18327 GCA_964245645.1 uncultured Novosphingobium sp.
AGCTTGTCGAGCGCCACCGAACGGCGATGGATAGCCTGCGCCATCGTCGCCTGTCGTGATAATAGAACAGCCTGAAGCGATTCAAGCTGCGCCTTACGCTCGCGCAGTAATTGCCCACGCCGGATGATCTCGCCGGCCCCTGACTGGAGCCCGTCAATCTCGCGACGCAGTTTTCTGGCGTTGTCCTCGAACGCGATCTTCTCATGATGATAGCCAACCGTCAGCCGCGCACATTCGGCCTCGATTTGGGCAAGCTCGTTGACCACGTGGTTCACTTGACCATGCGCGATCGCGATCCGGCCGCGTATTTGTCCCAGCGGGTCGCTGCCCGCAGCAGGCGCCCAGGCCTCATCCGGCATGAAGCTGCTCTGCGCCGCTGTCAGCGACGCGCGCCACTGCGAGACGCCGGCCTGAAATCGCTGCATGACGGTCGTCGCCACGCTTTTGACCGTGATGGTACCGGTAATCACGTTGAGCTGTTCTGTTCGCGCCGCCGCGTCCGCAGACAGGCCGGCAACCTGCTGCTCCTGCGGCGCCAACTGCGCCAGCTGTTCCTGGATTGAGGCAAGCTCCGCGATTTGGCGGCGGAGCTGCTCGATATCCTGTTGGATCGTGTTGCCTTCGGCCGTTAGCGAGCGAACCGCGGAGATCGCCTCGGTTTCGGCGGACGCCAGTGCGCGCTGGTCACCCAGAAAACCGTCGAGCAAGCGCAGACGGCCGCCAGGTTGAAGTCCGACCGTCTCAATCTCGGTCTGCGAGAGAACGATTGGCGGCAAATAGGGTCCCGAAGCCCGCGGCGCGGCATCAGTGGCAGCACGCGAAACCGTTACGCGCCGTGCACCATCGACCAATGTCAGCGTGATCTGCCCAGACCCAAGCACGGACAGTGCATGATCGCGACTGCGGCGCGTTGATTCGGGAGTGTAGCCCGGCACATCAAGACAAAACCGAACCAGCTCAATGAGCGACGTCTTGCCAGTGCCGCGCGCACCTATCAGGACGTTGAGACCCGCACGCAACCACACATCTAATCCGTTCAGGAAGCCTTCTTCAATCTGGATGCGTTCGATATACATGCTGTCCCCTTCGACCGACCATCTGCGATCGATCCAGGTCTCTACCCCGGCACTTTCATCTGACCAAGCTGCCAATGGCCGAGCTCGAAGCCAAGGCTGATCAATGTGTACCGGCCTATCCACGCTTTGCCCCTCAAGGGGAAGCCAACCATTAGGTCACACTCGAGAGAAACGCAGATCTGAACGACTACCGCCTTGTCGTCGCTGCGGGCGAGGCGATTCGGATAATTGAATGATCGGCAACTAACAGGGGTGCGATCTGGACCGCGGAACGACCGCTTCAGGGGCGGAATTCGCGAAGCTTAACACCTCATGCTGCTCGAGCCTGAAGTCGGAATTTAGTGAGACGCGCGCCCAATCGGTGTAAAACGTCTCGATTACGCCCAAGAGCATAAGATCAACGTCGGAGGAGTGATCATGTCACTGGCAGATATCGATACTATTGTCATTGTCATCATGGAGAACCGTTCCTTCGATCACATGCTGGGATACTTGAACTTGCCCGGTCCACAGCAAATTCCATCGGAAGGTCTGCGCTCGGACCCCGCCTGGACGGCGGCGATCGCAAACGTCGAGGCCGGCGTGACGTATAGTCCGCATCTACTCGCGCCCGAGTTGCAGACCATCGCCGACCCGTTGCATACCCATCAATCGATTGCAGTGCAGATCGACACCCCTGCGGCAGGGCGCGCGTCGATGGGTGGTTTCGTAAAAAGCTATGCTGAGTTGACCAAGCCGACGCCGGTGCAGCTGGGAGACGTGATGGGCTATTACAACGCCGACGCGGTGCCGGTATTCGATTTCTTCGCGCGCAACTTTGCCACGTGCGATCATTGGTTTGCGGCGCTGCCGGCGGGTACGCAGCCAAATCGCCTGATGGCGATGAGCGGGCAAAGCACGATTGTCGATAATGCCGGCACCTTCCTGCCGCACCAGTACTTGGTGTACGACTGGCTGAGTGACCACGACGTGACCTGGTGCGCTTATCAATGGGGCGGCTATTTCCCCTTCTTCAGCCTGGATGCCGAGCGTCTGCCCGGCATTCTCACCTCGCTGACGCTCACACCGGGCAGCGGGCATTTCCGCCGCTATTCCACCTTCGCGCAATCTTGGACATCAGCGGGCTCAATGCCCTCGGTGATCTTCATAGAGCCCGAATACGGCGATGGGCCTCACAACGCCCCGAATGACGATCATCCACCTACCGGGGTAGCGAACGGGCAGGCTTTCCTCGCCGACATATACACGACGCTGATCAGTAACCCGGAGCGCTGGGCCAAAACCATGATGGTTGTGTTCTATGACGAGCATGGCGGCTTCTTCGATCACGTCCCGCCGATCGCCATTCTCACGACCGTTGGGGCCGTCCAATTTGCCACTACCGGCGTGCGCGTCCCGGCCTTCGTCATCTCTCCCCAAGTCGCGTCCGGCCGGGTGTTCAATCGTAACCTCGATCATACCGCCATTCTCGAACTGCTCGCCGAGAAGTTCACTCCCGGGGCGGGATATTCGGTCGCCGTAAATGCGCGGCAGGGATCGATCGACCGACTGAGTAATTTGCTCGAACCGCCGGCAGCCAGTCCGCGCGCACCGCAGATCCCGCACGCCGTGGTCAGCACATTGCGTGCGGCCTCTGCAGTGGCGCCAATCGCCCCACCGCTCGGCATTTCACGGGACGATCCGCCCAACGCTCAGGCCATGCACAAGGTTGCGGTGAAGGCCATTACTGATCATCCCGAGCTTATGGCGGATCCGCACTGGGCTGCGGTCCGCGCCAGTGTCGCGCAACACTGAGCGATATGCGAGAGCGCCATGCGGCGTTTCTCGCCGCAGACAAGGTTGTTAACGGACAAAATTTCGAAAA